>JBKJNG010000192.1:0-2763 GCA_046596065.1 Phnomibacter sp.
ATGGTGCTTAAGGGAGATTTTGCACCTCGTAATATGCGCAGAATATTAAATTGCTGCATGGTCAACTCAAATTCATCCAGCCTGGTTTTCATTTTTTCAATCATCCAATTATAGGTATAAACCATATTAATGATTGACTTCTGCTGATCGTTTCTGAAAGTATATTGGCCAATTTCCTTTTCAATACCCATACTGGTGGTTTGCTGCAAAATTAAATAATGTTTACAGAGCGGTGAACCTTGTTGGCTTTATTAACAAAAAACAGCTGACGTGCGGGAATTATTTCTGAAAAAAAAAGAGGCCGCCTTTCTGTTAAGGCAACCTCTTTCAATTTTATTTAGCCCGCTTTTTCAGCTTATGATCGCGTTTATTTTTTTGTTACCCTTAAATCAGTTCTTCTGTTTAAAGCCTGGCCTTCTTTGGAATCGTTAGTAGCCACCGGGTGTTCTGGTCCGTAACCTTCTGCGGCAATAGCATTTTTTACACCCATAGCAGTAATAGCTTTTTGAATAGTGGTGGCACGATTAGCACTCAGTTTAATATTGGCTTCAGCACTGCCGGAGTTATCAGTATAACCACCTACTTTGATCGCAGCAGTCGGGTAAGCTTTTAATATTAGGGCAAGATTGCTGATCTGTTTTTTAGAATCGGCGGAAAGGTTAGTTTTTCCTGTTTCAAAATAAACACGGTCGCAGGTAATCCATCCCTTTGTTTTATCAACGGTATCAACAGCGCTGCTGGCTTCGCTTAAAAAATGGTATAATTTAGCTTCGGTACTGTTGGCGCCCACGCGTAAAACGGTTTTGCTGCTATCGGGCAGCGTAATGTTAATGTTATCCCCAGTATTTAAAATGAAATTGCCGGTTGCGGTATCCAGTTTTCCAAGTTCTGATGGATTTGCCATGGTTGCTGCAGCCTCGGGTTCTGGTGCACGTTCTTCACCTTCACCATGCTCGTTCCCTTCGGCCAGAGCAGGCGTTTCACTAAGCCTGTAAAGATCTTTTTCCCAGCTGCCATCCTTCCAGAAATTCCAGCAAAACAAGGCGAGACAAACCGCTACTATCGCTACGATTAATATTCCCAGTCCATTGGTATTTACGCCAAAACGTTTAGCTCCGGGTGCCTTATGTTCTCCATGTTCCATATTAAAACGGGATTAAATTTTTGCAAACGTACTGTTTGAAGCGCATAGGACAAAAAGCACCTTTCGCATTTTATTTCTATATATGTTTCTTAGAGGCCAGCAGAGCCTTTTATCAATAATTATTGCATTTTTTACAGGTGTCTATTTTGCCCATTTCCGCATATTTAATACCAGGTCAGGATCAGGGCAGTTTTTACGGTAATAATCCAAACGCTGAAGGGCACACACTCCGGGGTAATCACCCTCTTTTAGTTCCATATCCACAATCAGCTGAAAATGCAGGTGCGGCGGCCAGTGCCCGTTTTCTTCCGGCTTACCAAAACTGGCAAAACGTTCACCAATACTGATGTACTGGTTTTGGCCAATGCTCAAATCTGCCAGGTTTAAATGCCCGTATAAAGTGTGAAAGCCAAACCCATCCAGCTGGTGTTGCAGGATAATGGTAGCGCCATAATCACCAAAACTATTGTTATAGGCAAAGCTGTGAACCGATCCGCCCATGGGCGCAAATACCGGTGTGCCAGCCGGGCCCCAAATATCTACTCCAAGGTGAATGGTGCGCTTTTGAACCAGGCTGTTAGTTGCCCCATCAAAAATGGCAGACCGGCTGTATACTTCCCTGTTTTCAAGATAGCCACCAATGCCATAAGTGGCTTTATTACTTTCAAGTTCTTTTGTTATAAATTCAGAGAAACGGTTGGTATTATTAAATATTTCCGGGGTGAGACGGATGTTATTTCCACTCAGGTCCAACGCCAATAACCTGTCTTTTTCAACCTTAAAAGGAACTACTTGTTTAAACTGTATACCGTTTTTCGACAGCAACAGGTCAATGGGATTATGCATAAGTTTTGACTCGGCTTTATAAAATGATCATACTTGAAAAAACCGGAAAATGATCAGATGAAAATCTTCCCTGCCAGCTTTCGGAAATGGTAGCGTGTTTCAGCACTTTAAAATTTCCTTTAATAAAAATATGATCTATGGGCTGATTGGAAGTTTCTTTCGGACCAAAGGCGGTAAAGGTTCCCTGGGGCCCATAATGCGGAAGTTCGCTCAGGCTTTTCGTATCCATTAGGTGTAATGGATTGTTGACATCCGTTATTACTTTAATAGGTTCATCGGAGGGTGTCGCGTTAAAATCGCCGGTTATAATGGCTGCTGTTTTGCCGGCGATGGAATCTACTGCGTGCAGCAATAAACGGGCGCTTTCGCGGCGGGCTACCTGTCCCATATGATCAAAATGTGTATTGAAATGATAGAATACTTTTTTGGATTTACGATCTTTAAACTTTGCCCAGGTTACAATACGGGTGATGGCTGCGTCCCAGCCTTTGCTGCCGACAACCATTGGTGTTTCTGATAGCCAGAAAGTAGCACTATCCAGTATTTGAAAGCGTTCTTGCAGGTATAAGATCGCAGAGTATTCACCTTTCGACTTACCATCATCCCTGCCAACACCAATAGATCCATAGCCGGGCATTCTTTCTTTCAAATCTTCTATTTGGCCGTGTAGTGCTTCCTGGACGCCAACAAGCTGTACCTCGTAAAATCTTATTTGTAAAGCCGCATTGTCTTTGCGGTATGGCCATGCATTCAGGCTGTCACCCGGATTGTTG
>JBKJNG010000196.1:0-13031 GCA_046596065.1 Phnomibacter sp.
GTTGGCAATGCGTTTACCAATATCATTTGCAGTGGCGGCCAGGCCGGTAGCTGCATCGAGTTTCAACATGTAGATCCCATCCCACCCAGAACCGTAATACATGTACTGATCACCAGAAGGCGTAGTGACAACAGTTGGATCAATTGCATTGGTTTGCACTGTGCTGTTGTCTTTTGATGTAACCACGATGTCTTTTTCAACCCATGGTCCTTCGGGGCCTGATGCTGTTGCTAAACCAATTACACTTAACCTTGGTTTTGCAGAGGATAGTGAATAATACAAACGGTATTCGCTTCCTGCTTTAAGCACGTATGGCGCCCATAAAGCACCGAAAGCGGTACCACCAGCATCCTGGATGAATTTTGCGCCCTTTGCAGGCAGCGCAGTAAAAACCCATCCTACATACTTCCATTCAACAAGGTCTTTCGATTTTCTTATTTGCAAACCTGCAGGAACCGCAGTACCAAAGCCAACGTCGGTACTATAGCAATAATAATAATCGCCAAACTTTTTTACCGATGGATCGTGCACATTGTATGATCCCCATTTTGTGTAATAAGTGAAGGGTGCAACCGCATCGTACGTATCGTTGATGCTATTGATATCAAACGTTACAGGTGGCGGCGGCGGAATGATAACAGTTGTATCACCGGGGTTTGGTGTAACGCCCGATTTTTTACAAGAAGTAAAAGCAATACTTACCAGCAGTACAACCGCTGCTGATGTTAAAGCTTTTGTATTCAATATTCTCATAAGTATTGCTTTTTACTTCCCTTTAATGCTGTTATTTTAATTCAAGCACTATAACACTAAAAGGTGGAAGTTTTACATTCATTTTGCCTGCTTTTATTACTGCACCTGTAAAGGCAACAGGTTTAATAACATCAGGTTTTTCAAAGCTGTTATAGTCTTGTAGTTTGGCAGCGCCAAGGGTGCGGCCGCTTACAGTTTTTGCAGCAATTGCACCCAGGTCTATCACAACATCCTGGGCATTTTTCGAATCGATATTTACAAGGGAAATATGAATAGCGCCGCTCTTATCTTTCGATGCAGAAGCAGAAACGGCCTTCAATTTCTGATTTTGAAAAACATAATCATTGCTTGTAATGCTTATAGGTATTAAGGTCGCACCCTGGTGCACATTGTACATTTCCATTACATGATAGGTTGGCGTTAATATCATTCTGGCCTCGTTGGTAAGAATAACCGATTGTAACACGTTAATTGCCTGGGCCAGGTTAGCCATTCTAATACGGTCGCTGTGATTATTGAAGATGTTTAAAGTAACACCTGCAATCATGGCATCACGCATGGTATTTTGCTGGTATAAAAAACCGGGATTAGTTCCCTTCTCAACATCGTACCATCCACCCCATTCATCTACCACCAATGCTACTTTTTTAGCAGGATCGTATTTGTCAAGTATGGCCGAATGATTGAACACGAGCGAATCCATCAGGCAGGCAGATTGCATGGTTCTGAAATACTGCTCTTCGGTATAATCTGTTGCTGAACCTTTATGATCCCATTCAACGGTGGAATAGTGATGCATGGCAATACCACCCAGCATGTTAACTGGAATATTTTTCATTAGCGTTTCTGTCCAGTTGTAATCGGCATCGCTTGCGCCGGAAGCAATCCGCATGAGGCCGCCGCTATTTTCCCAATCGCTAATAAAAGTTGCGTATTTGCGGTACTCATTGGCGTAATATTCGGGCTTCATATTGCCACCGCAACCCCACGCTTCATTACCAATACCCCAGAGTTTTACATTCCACGGTTTTTCCCTGCCATTTTGTTTACGCAGATCACTCATGGGGCTTTTGCCGTTGAAGTTTGTGTACTGCACCCAATCGGCTAGTTCCTGAACAGTGCCACTTCCAACGTTACCCGAAATGTATGGTTCGGTACCAATCAGTTCGCACATGTTTAAGAAATCGTGTGTGCCGAAACTGTTGTCTTCTGTTACACCACCCCACCATTTATTTACCAGGGTTGGTCTTTTATCTTTCGGACCAATGCCGTCTTTCCAATGATAGGTATCGGCGAAGCATCCACCGGGCCAGCGCAGGTTTGGAATTTTTAACTTACGCAGCGCATCCACCACGTCATTACGTACGCCGTTTGTATTGGGAATTTTAGAAGTATCGCCTACGTAAAATCCGCCATAGATACAATGGCCAAGGTGTTCGGCAAAATGCCCGTAAATATTCGGGTTAATAACACTTGCTGATGCGGAAGGCTGCAATGTGATGCTATTTTGTGCCGACGCGTTCAGAAAAGCAGCAGCAAAAAAGAGTGCTATAACAATCGTTCTTGTTTTCATGTAATTTTTTTGAAACGTAAAACTAAAATTTAATTGTCAGGATTACATTTAAACGGTTATTAAAAACTGTAACTACGGTCAAACTGCCATTTTGGGTACTGATCGGCTTCTTATTAATTTATTTTTTGCCAATTTATAAATCGAAAATTCCATTGATGAAGACTTTTTTTGCTGATGCATAAAAGAAAGAAATTGCTTCTTCCTTTCATTCCAAAAGCATTTTTCTTCTAATCATCTTAAACCAAAATTTAAAATGCCGGACTCGAGGTTCTTCAACTGAAAGCCCGGCACTTTTCTTACATAAACTACACTTGCTATATCAATATCAACCAAAACAATTAGTAAGTAGGGTTCTGAACAAACCCTGGATTATTATCAATTTCATTTTGCGGAATGGGGTAATATTCACGACCCGGCTGATAACTTCCAAACTCAGGATCTCTCGATTTCAACAAAGCCAGTTTAGTTGGATTTGATAACCAGCCCCAGCGGCGGATGTCATCAAAGCGATGCCCTTCCAGGCAAAACTCGACCAGTCTTTCGTGTGCAAGCTGATCGCGGAAGGCGTCCTGGGTTAGCAATGCAAACTCTGCTTCACGGTTTGGCATATTCGCCCTGGTGCGAACCATCTGAACATACTTTGCAGCATCGGCACGGTTGTTTGCTTCGTTCATACATTCAGCATTCATCAGCAATACATCAGCATAGCGCATAATTCTTTCGTTGATGCCTGAACGCCAGTCGAATTCATCGGCTACGGTACCATCATAATTTTCATATTTGGCACAAAACAGATCGTTCAGATCAGCGGCATTTGCACCATAACGGTCCTGGAAAGTTGTTTTGTACATGGTCAGTCCACCTGGTTTGTTGTAGAACATGGTGGCTTCCATTCTTAAATCAATTTTCCCATCTACCGTTTTTTCCTGCAAAAATTCATCATATACCGAGCGGGTAGGTTGCACGTCGGTCCAACCGAAACTGCGTGGTGCAAACGTGATACCCCGGGCAGATGTTTTGCCCCAGCCCGAAGCAGGAGTGCCGCCCCATCCAAGATCAACACCGCCGGCCTCACGGCTAAACTGCACTTCAAAAACAGATTCTTTGTTGTTTTCGTTGGCTGCGCCATCCAGGAAGTTCGATTTGTAGCTTGGAACCAGTGAATAAACTCCCAAGTCAATTACAGCTTTAAAGTTTTGGGCGGCTTCTGTAAACTTATGGTTAAACAGGTATGCCTTTCCTAAGAATGCAAGTGCAGCACCTTTTGTTGCCCGACCAATATCGTTACCAGTATAAGTCGCTGGCAATACAGCAGCGGCGGCTGTAAAATCATCCATTACCTGTTTCCATCCTTCCTCTTCGGAAGATTGAGGCACATACAGGTTACCGTCGGTTGCTTCCGTAGCCAATGCTACTTTACCATAAAAATTTACAAGATGGAAATAGTACAAGCCCCGCAGAAAATGAGCTTCCGCTAATATTCTTGCCTTAATGTTTGCATCCATATCGATATCAGGTACAAATTTCAGTACCTGGTTTGCCCTGCTTATGCCCTGGTAATAGGCTTCGTACGCCCAGCCATAACCTGCACCATCTGCGGTTCCCAACGAAAATTTTCCAATGTTCGAAAAAGCGGTCCACGGACTGTTGCTTTTGATATCATCGCCTCTTATATCCAGCATGGCCGGTGTAAAACGCATGTAAGTTCCATCTATCAGCAGGCTGCCGTAGGCCGCGTTAATACCTTTTAACGCATCGCCTGAGGTTTGCCAGTAGGTGGCAGAAGTTTGCTGGTTAGGGTTTGCCTGTTCCAGTTTTTTATTACACCCTGTGCTTATAGCAAATGCCAGCACCGCAAGTGGAATGTATTTTAAATAATATTTCATAAAAGAATTAATTAAGTTTTGTTTTCGAATTAGATTTTTAGAGGCCGATTTGCAAACCAACCATAAAGGTTCTTGGGTTAGGAAAAGAGCCATAATCATAACCACGGCTGAATAGTCCATCGCTGATGAAATCAGGATCGAAGCCCGAGTATTTACTAATAGTTAAAATGTTTTGACCCGATACATAAGCACGCAATGTTTTGAATACATGTGTTTTGCTTGCAATAGATTCAGGCAGGTTATAACCAATTTGTGCATTCTGTAATTTCAGGTAAGAACCACCTTCTACAAACCTGTCGCTGAAACGGCTGTTGCCATTCGGATCACCAATAATTGGTCTTGGAATATTGGTATTGGTATTGGTTGGCGTCCAGTAATTTAATTCTTCGGTTGAATGATTTATGTATTGACCCACTAACAGATCGTGTCTTACACCATTGAACACTTTATTGCCGGCACTTCCCTGGAAAAACACAGAAAAATCGAATGCTTTGTAAGAAGCGCCAAGGTTAACACCGTAGAAGTATTTGGGAATAGTAGTACCGAGATAAACACGATCGGCATCGGTAATTAAACCATCGGGCTGACCAGTTAATTTCCCATCAGTACCAAAGCCGTTTACATCTTTAAATTTCACATCACCCGGAGCCGCATTGGTTTGTTTTGCATGACTTGCAACTTCTGCTGCATCCTGGAAAATTCCTTCGGTTACAAAGCCGAATAATTCACCAACAGAGCGGCCCACTTCAGTTTTGCTTCCGGCACCGTAAATCGGGTTATTGGTACCCCCTAATTGCAGCACCTTACTTTTTAAGGTAGAGAAGTTTGCGTTTACATTATACTTAACCGCACCCACTGTATTGTTATAGGTAAGCGTAAACTCCATACCTGTGTTTTTGGTAGAAGCCGCATTGGTAACAAGGCTCAAAGGAATGGAACCAGATGACGGAGGCAGCGGAACACCTACTAATAAGCCAATAGATTCCCTGTTATAATATTCTGCCGTAAACAATAACCTGTTTTTGAAAAAACCAAGGTCAGCGGCTACGTTAAAGGTTGAAGTGGACTCCCACTTAATATTTGGATCCACTTTAGCAACCGTTGTACCGCCAGTGGCCAGCACATCACCAAATACATAGCTTGAATTAGGATTAATAAAAGATTGGAACAGGTAGTCGCCAATATTCTGGTTACCCAATTCACCATAACCGCCTCTTAATTTTACACTGCTTACCAAATCTGGCAGGTTAATAAAACGCTCATTGCTTAGATTCCATGCGGCGGCTACAGAAGCAAAATTACCATACTTGTTAGCAGGGCCAAACCTTGAAGAACCATCTCTTCTGAAGTTGCCGGAAACCAGGTAACGGTCATCGAAATTGTAGTTAATACGGCCAAGATATCCCACAAGGGTATTGGCAGAAAAATAGCTGCTGGCGCCAACTGCTGAAGGAGCAGCATTTGCAAAGGAATGGAACGGAAAATTACCGGTATCTTTTGCACTGGCATAAAGGTCTTCGTAATGTCTTTCAAGGTAACTGGTACCTACCAGGAAATCTACCTTGTGTTTGCCTGCAGTTAAAGCATAGGTCAATTGATTTTCCCACTGACCTGTATTGTCCTTACCATTTCTCTGCCGCATGTTGTACTGCGTATTCAGGTAATAAAAACCAAGGTCGAACATTGGCTCAAAATGAAAATCTTTGTACTCCAGGCGATCATAGGAAGCGCTGGTACGGAATTTCAAATTTTTGATGATCTCCAATTCACCCCAAATGCTTCCAAGGAACCTGTTCCTGTTGCTGTAATCGGTAGTAAGTGCATTCATACCAATTACATTTAGCGTAATGGCACGCTGTGTTACGTTGTCAGATCCACCATAACCACCCAATCTTTTTTCATCGTAAACCGGCATAGTAGGTATAGCAGCCAGTATACTTGTTATGTTACCTCCAAACACCGCGTGATCGGTAGTAAGACCAAAGTTGTTTTTGTTTGACTGTGTATATGCCAGTTTGGCGCCATAAGTAAACTTACCTTTCTTACCCTGCATGCTGCTGTTTACAGAATAGCGGTCATATTTCTGCGGACCTTTTACGGTACCGGTCTGGTTAAAATAACCCAGTGATAGATTGTAAGTAACAGCATCTGAACCACCAGACATACTTAAGTTATGATCCTGTATGCGACCTGATTTTAAGGCTTCTTTCTGCCAATCGGTATTTACATTACTTATATAAGCCGGGTTAGCAGGATCGTTACCTGGAGCTATTGTTAAGCCTGCATTTAATTCTGCCGCGCTGGTAATTTTTTGGTAGCCGGCACGATCTGTTACATCAATTTTACCAGCAATTTTCTGTGTGCCATAATAGCCATTGTAATTAAGTTTCAACGGGCCGGCTTTACCTTTTTTAGTGGTAATAATTACAACGCCCTGTGCAGCACGTGCACCATATAAAGCGGCGGAAGAGGCATCTTTCAACACCTGCATGCTTTCAATATCGCCGGGTGAAAAATCAAAAGGACCGTCGAGTGCAACACCATCTACTACAAACAGTGGGCTGTTATTTCCAAAAGTGCTGATACCACGAATCTTAATTTGTACATAACCACCAGGTTCGCCTGAACCCTGTACCTGCACACCTGCAGCTTGTCCCTGCAGCATTTTTGCCACATCATAAGAAGCTGTTTTTTTGGCGTCTTCCACTTTAACAACAGCTACAGAACCGGTAAGGTCCTTTTTACGAACCGTACCATAAGCTACTACCACCACATCTTCCAGCGGATCGGTAGAAGCTACCATAGAAAAATTGATAACAGACTGATTACCTACCAGTATTTCTTTAGATTGTAACCCAACATAAGAAACAACCAGTGCGGCATTGGCGGGAGCGGCAATAGAAAATTTACCGGCAGCATTTGTTGATGTTGCGGTTTTGGAATTTTTGACGGCAACAGTTGCACCTGCAACCGGTTCACCAGCGGCATTTACAACCGAACCCGTAACTGTGCCGGGCATCTGTGCATTTGCCAGGTTAAAGAGAAACATCATACAAATTGCCAGGAACACTGACAAAGATTGCGGTGCGTGCAATCGAAGTACATACTTTTTCATAAAGCAAGTATTGGTTTTTATAAATCAGAAAAAAGAAGACATATGGTTAGAAAAAATTTTCAGTGAATAAATTATTTACAAGCATCTCTAATCTTAAAAATCAAGTTTGAATCGAATATTTTTCATGAAGCAGGCAAGCTAAAAAATCATCCTTTCGTTTTATAGCAATCAAAACATTTAAGAACGTGAAATTGAATTATTAAAAGCGCTACTTATATACAGATTGTATCAGAATTTCTGCAAAAAATCTCAATAGTGTGTTATTTGCGTACTTTACATTCTTACATGCTTGCTATATAATGAACAGTAAGTGTGCATTTTAAAGATCAGCGAAAAGCATGGCGGTTATTTCAAAAAAATATTTACTTGTAACTCTGTTGTTGCTTATTGGTTTAACAAGCAAACTACATACACAACCATATTATTTCCGGCATTACCAGGTTGAAAATGGCTTATCGAATAATGCAGCTATTACTTGCCTGCAGGATAAGAAAGGTTTTATTTGGTTTGGTACAAAAGATGGGCTAAACAGGTTTGATGGTTACTCCTTTAAAATATTTAGAAACGACCCGCAGGAAAAAGGAACAATTGGTAACAATTTTATTCACTGTCTTTGGGAAGATAACCGTGGTGTATTATGGGTTGGTACTGAAAAAGGGCTGTACTCATATAACGATGAAACTGAAACTTTCACCCTTTTGCCATCTACTGAAACGTTACCTGTAACAGATGTAAAAACGGATAGCAAAGGCAACCTTTGGTTTATACAGTCTGCTAATTTATTTAAGTATGTTTTTGAAAGCAGAAAGACCTATAATTACCCGGTAAGCACCTACTTCGATGCAAGCTCTATTTGTATTGCCAATGATGGTGCGTTATGGGTGTCGAGTCCCGCAGGTTTTATTAACCGGTACGATGCAGCAACAAATAATTTTAAATCATATAGCGTTTTCAATCATTCAGGTTTGGTTTCTTCAACCTGGATCGAAAAAATTTATGGCAGTAAAAATGGACTGATATTTATCGGTACTTCCAATGGCGCAAAAATTTTTGACCTGAAAACTTTAGATTACAAAGACATTCTTACCAACAACCCCGATAAAACAGAAATTTTTGTAAGAAATTTTTTAGAAAATGATACCAGTGAAATTTGGATTGCATCAGAAACTGGCGTTTATGTTTATAACAAAGAAACCGGTGTTATAAATAACCTTCGAAAAACTTATAACGATCCGTATTCCATTTCGGATAATGCAGTTTATACTTTTTGTAAAGACAAAGAGGGTGGCATTTGGGCGGGCACTTATTTTGGCGGCGTTAATTACTATGCACAACAACATACTTCATTTAAAAAATATTTTCCAAAAACAGGCGAAAACTCGCTCAGTGGAAATGTTGTTCGTGAAATTCATGCAGATAATGATGGCAATTTATGGATAGGAACTGAAGACGCAGGTCTTAATAAATACAATCCGGCAACAGGCACCTATACTGTGTACCAACCCACCGGAACTAAAACAAGCATCTCGTATTCCAACATACATGGTTTACTTGCTGATAACAACGAATTGTGGATAGGTACGTTTGAACATGGCCTTGATATAATGAATATTAAAACAGGAAAAGTTTTACGGCATTATGCCATGGGACCCCGCGACAGAGATCTGAAAAGTAATTTTATTTTTTGCATCACAAAAAATGCTGCCGGTGATATACTTATTGGTACCACAAGAGGTGCATATAAATACAACCCGAAACAGGACGATTTTTCACCGCTACCTGCCATGCCAGTTACAAACTGGTACGCTTACCTTTTACAGGATCATCAAAAAAAATTGTGGGCGGCCACTTATGGTAACGGTGTTATCTATTATGATAGTGCACAAAAACAATCAGTAAATTTCAGACACAACCCAAACGATAAAACAAGCATTGCCAATGACCGTGTTAATAGCATTTACGAAGACAGCCGGAATAATTTATGGTTTGCAACGGAAGATGGTTTGTCAAAATTTAATAGTATGAAAAAAACTTTTAAAAACTATTCAACGGCCAACGGTTTTCCAAGCAATTTTATTTTAAGTATGTTGGAAGACAGTAAAAAAAACTTATGGATATCCACCTCAAAAGGTCTTGTTTGCTTTAATTCTGATACCGAATTATCAAAAATCTTTACAAAAGTTAACGGTACATTAAACGATCAGTTTAATTTCAATTCAGCATTTAAAGATGGTAATGGCAACATGTATTTTGGCAGTGTAAAAGGCATGATAAGTTTTAAGCCTGAAGCATTTACAAACAATGAATTTATACCACCAGTTTACATAACCGGTTTCCAGATTTTTAATATAGAACTTTCCATTGCAAAGGAAGGTTCGCCTTTAAAAAAATCAATCTCTTATACTGATAAAATAACACTCGCTTACGACCAGTCCACCATAAGTATTGATTTTGCAGGATTAAGTTATACCGCGCCGGAAATGGCTGAATATGCGTACAAGATGGAAGGCATTGATAAAAACTGGACTTACCTTAAAAGAAACCGGAAAGCGTATTTTACCGACCTCTCTCCGGGCAGCTACACATTTAAAGTTAAAGCCAGCAACAGCAGTGGTTTATGGAACGAAAAAGAAACCAGCCTAACCATACAAATATTGCCACCATGGTGGGCAAGTTTTTGGGCCTATAGTTTTTATGTTTTGGTTGTATTGCTGATTGTCTATTTCACTATCAGATCTTACCATAAACGGATTGAAGAAAAAAACAGGAGAAGATATGAGTTGCTGGAAATTGCAAAAGAGAAAGAAATATTCGAAGCGAAGATTGAATTTTTCACCAATGTTGCGCACGAAATAAAAACACCCTTAACACTTATAAAAGCGCCACTTGAAAAAGTAATTAAAAAGGCCGATGGTTTTCCGGAGATCATGAACAACTTAAAGATAATGGACCGCAACACCAACAGGTTAATTGAACTTACCAACCAGTTTCTCGATTTCAGACAAACGGAGTTACAAGGTTTTAGTTTGAGTTTTGTAAGAATGAACATCAGTGAATTACTGGAAGAAATATTCCTGGGATTCAAATCACTGGCCGAACAAAAAAATATCAATTTTCAACTTAGCTTACCAGCACAACCAATATTTGCTTACATCGATCTTGATGCGTTTACTAAAATTATTTATAACCTTTTTAGTAACGCTGTTAAATACGCTGGAACAAAAGTGAATATTGTTTTATTACCGCATGCCGGTATTGACCAAAGCTTTAGCATTGAAATAAAAAACGATGGCTATTTAATACCATCTGACATGAAAGAAAAAGTTTTTGAACCATTTTACCGGCTGAAAGAAACTGAAAAACAAAAAGGAACAGGTATTGGCCTTGCACTATCGCGTTCGCTGGCACAACTGCACAAGGGAACCATCGTTTTAAAAGAGCCTGAAGCGGACATGAATATTTTTTGTGTTACTTTACCTATCCATCAACAAAACGAATTCAACTTATCTGTAAGTAAAAATAATTTTCCCAGAACCAGTAATAACCCGACATGAAACCAACAATCTTATTAGTGGAAGATAATGAGGAAATGCTTGATTTTATTGCTGAGGATCTTAGCGAAAAATACCAGGTTATTAAAGCGATGAACGGCGAGCAGGCTTTACAAGTTTTAAAAGAAGAAGCTGTTCAACTAATAATATCTGATGTAATGATGCCCGTAATGGATGGCTTTGAATTATGCAAGGCTATTAAAACAAGTTTTGAATTCAGTCATGTTCCTGTAATACTGCTTACCGCAAAAAATACCTTGCAATCAAAAATTGAAGGGCTTGAATTGGGCGCAGATGCTTATATAGAAAAACCTTTTTCTCCGGAATATTTACAAGTACAAATTGCAAACCTGATTGCGAACCGTGATAAGATAAAAGACTTTTTTGCGAAGTCTCCTTTGGTGCATATCAAAAGTATTGCACATTCAAAATCCGACGAGCTTTTTTTAGAGACACTGAATGAAGTAATTTATAATAACCTGGAAGAAGAGGAACTGGATGTAGACAAGCTGGCAAAAATGATGAACATGAGCCGGCCAACTTTATACCGTAAGATCAAATCAATTTCCAACTTATCCATTAACGATCTTATAAATCTTACCCGGTTAAAACGTGCAGCGGAGTTACTGGCAGAAGGTGATCTTAAAATGTATGAGATTGCAGCTATCGTAGGATTTAAATCGCAAACAAATTTTGGCAGAAGTTTTCTGAAACAATTTGGCATGTCGCCATCGACCTATTATCAAAGCATGCGGGGACAAAACCCAAGTTCATAATGGATAATTGATAATGCACAATTGACAAGTCTTATTTCGTTTCAAATTGCGGGCATAAAAAACGGGTGAAATTTCTATTGAAATTTCACCCGTTTTTATTTGTACTTACTTTTTATTTTACTGAAAACTTATACGTTGTACTTGTTGAATAAGTTGTCCCCGGCTGCAGGATGGTAGATGCAAATGAAGGTTTATTTGGTGCATCAGGAAAATGTTGCGTTTCCAAACAAAGCGCAGAACGGTACCCGTATGAATGCCCATGTTTTCCATCCGCATCTTTGCCGGTTAAAAAATTACCACCATAAAATTGCAAACCAGGTTCGCTGGTAAATACTTCCATGAAAATACCAGTGGCGGGTCCGTAAACAGTTGCTGCTAAATGTTGCGATTTGCTGCTATCCATCAACACAAAATTGTGATCATAACCTTTACCATTTTTTAATTGTTCATCAACCGAATCAACACGTGCACCTATTGCAGTTGGTGTACGAAAATCGAATGGTGTATTTGCAACCGCCTTAATAACACCGGTAGGAATTAATGTACTGTCAACTGGTGTAAATGCTGCTGCATTTATCATCAGCAGATGATCGTTAATTGTTGCACTGCCTTCTCCATTTAAATTGAAATAAGCGTGGTTGGTCAGGTTAACTGGTGTAGGCTTATTGGTAGTTGCGGAATAATCAATTTTTAAAGCATCATCGCCGGTAAGCGTATAGGTAACAATGGTTTTTAATTCGCCGGGGTAACCTTCTTCCAAATCGGCAGATGTGTAACTTAACTCCAGCGAACTGTCGCTTAATTGTTTGGCATCCCAAACCCTTGCATGAAAACCTGTTTTACCACCATGCAATGTATTAACACCATCATTAATATCAAGCTGGTATTCTTTGTTTTCCAACGTAAATTTTCCTTTTGCAATGCGGTTACCATAACGACCAATAATAGCGCCAAAAAAAGGCTCTCCTTTTTTCTGATACGTTTTTACACTATCGTAGCCCAGCACCACATCAACCAGTTTACCATCTTTTCCCGGTACTGCAAGGCCCACAAGGCGTGCGCCTAAATTGGTAATAGCAGCCATAGATCCCTTGCTGTTTTTCAGGAAATACAAAGCGGTTTCTTTTTGACCAATAGTGGTTTTATATGCCGCCGGAGAAGGGAAGATGGAATCAGTAACAGATGTTTTATTATCACCTGTAGTAGTAGATGCTGTGTTACAGGAAACCAGTAAACCTAATAGTACAACACAAAAAATATAGAGGACATTCTTTTTCATAAAGCGCTAAAATTAAAACCGTGCGATGTTGCAATCTATCAAGCGGTTGATTTAAAATGGTAAAGATGTGTATTGATCATTTGAGTTCAAAACTTCGC
>JBKJNG010000368.1:0-3201 GCA_046596065.1 Phnomibacter sp.
AAATTAGCTAAAGAAGAAAGTGCAAAAAAAGGAGCTATCATTGCTTGTTCTGCCTTAAAAGAAAAATGCAGGCAAATGTCGTCAGAGAATTTGAATGACCCTGATTGGATATTTTTAAACGGATATTTTGAATTAATATCTCACAGGATGAAACACAGAGCTGGGCATTTTATGTCGCCTACATTACTTCATTCGCAATTTGATACGCTAGAAGTTCCAAAAAATGCGATTTCGGTACAGGTCGACAAAAATCCGGAAGAAATTACTACTTATATAATTCAGCTATTGAAAGAGAAAAGTACTGAAAGCTAGTGCATCAAGACTCAAATCAAAAAAATCTTCCGCCATTTTAAGCTAGCAATAATTGAAGTAACAATACGCCTATTAATCCAGTAACAGAAACAATAGT
Source organism: Phnomibacter sp. (assembly GCA_046596065.1). Taxonomy (GTDB): domain Bacteria; phylum Bacteroidota; class Bacteroidia; order Chitinophagales; family Chitinophagaceae; genus Phnomibacter. The sequence continues at coordinate 410 of JBKJNG010000368.1, forward strand.
TTCCATCACCGACCAAGATTTTATTGTATCTTTTACTGAAAGGTTGAAATATTCTTTAAACATCCAGAATCCAGAATCGTTGACATGAGAAAAGAATAAGCTACCAGCACCTATTGATAATACCATTAATTCGGGGCTAATGTTCGACTGAAGCAGTACTGGCGCCATAATGCCTGCAGCAGTTAATCCAGCTACCGTTGCAGATCCCACACAAAGTCTAATCACAACCGCCATCAACCAGCCAAGTAATAAAGGATTAACCGATAAACCTACCAGCTGATTACCAATTTCGGTACTTACACCACTATCAACCATCACTTGCTTTAATGCACCAGCCCCTGCAATGATTAATAAAATAATTGCAATCTCGGATATTGCTTCGCTGTAGAAACCCATAATTTTTTTAACCGAGTGACCATTCATCACGCCAAGCGTATAAGTTGCGTATAACAACGATAAAAGCATGACAATCATAGGGTCGCCCCAAAAAGCTAAAACATTTGAAAGTACGCCAACCGGATTGAAAAGATAAACAACCACAGAAAAAAAGATCAATAAAACAGCGGGTAATAGTGCGGTGAAAAAGCTGTTGAATATTCCGGGTATTTTGTCGGCATCAACTATTTGGGGTTTAAATATTTTTAAGGGAGCAGCATTTATGTTCTTTACGGTTCGGGCAAATAATGGGCCTGCCAACAGAATGGCTGGCAAGGCAATAGCCATACCATATAAAAGCACTTTACCTAAGTTAGCATTCATTTGTGCTGAAATAGCAACAGGAGAGGGGTGCGGAGGAAGAAAACCATGAGTGACCGAAAGGGCAGCAAGCATGGGCAAAGCCATGTAAACAGCCGGCTTTCCGGTACGATGAATAATCGCAAACAGCAAAGGAATAAGTAATACAAATCCTACATTGTAAAACAAAGGAATACCTACAATAAGCCCCGTAAGCATCATAGCCCACTGCAACCTCTTTTCTCCAAATGCTTTTACTAGCGAATCAGATATTTGTTGTGCAGCTCCTGTTTCGGCAACTAGCTTACCCAACATGGCACCCAAACAAATGATAACTACCAGCTCGCCCAACATGCCGCCAATACCATTTTTAACTGATGTGGTTAACTTTTCAATAGGCAAGCCCAGCCACCAACCTAACAAAAGGGAAACGATAATGAATGCCAAAAAAGGATGAAATTTTAAAGCAGCAATCAATAAAATCAAAATGGCTAGGCAAGAAAGCACAATCAATATGGTCATACGAGGGGATTACATTCAATTTGAAAATTACTTAAAATGTAGGGTTATTCAAAGGTGTAAAAAAACTGATCAGTTACCAGTTGCACTTTGTTCTTTATGCGGATATCGAGTCGGTTTTAGTCATTAATTCCAGCTTTTATAAAAATGTCTTCTAACTCTTTTTCGATCGGAAAGGGTTTTAAAGGAGGGACATTAGCTCCTCCGGGATTTCCAACCGGAATGTTCCCAACAAATGACTTAATTCCACCAAAAATCAGACGAGGAATTTGTCCTATAACTTCTTTTCTACTTTTAATCTTAATTCCAAATTGCAACATTTTCCAATGAACATAAGTATGATTGTATGGATATCTCTGTCCGATTATGTGGGCTCTTTCTAAATGATTCCACGCATTTTTCAAATTTCCGTTTGAGTATTCAGTTTGGTATTTAGCCAATTCTATTTTATAAAACGAAGCCAGAATTTTTGGTATTGAAGTATAAAATTTCATAATTAATTTTTTACTTGGCCTAATTTCTAATGATATTTTTTCTCTCATCAACTCGTTTAACTAACCATCAAACGAAACATTTAAATTATAGAGAAGATTATGCTAATTAAAAATACACCTTTTTTATTGATTTAAGATGCATTAATTACTGCTTTTGGATAGGTGCTGATAGCTGTTGTTTTTTTAATTATTCCACAATAAGTTTTTGTTGCTTCACTATAAAATTAAATGCAAGTTCTTCTAATTTTTTACCATTTACCATTGCGTCCCAGGGACCGTGGCCTCTGTTTTCTAAGGTGTATAGTATAAAGTCAACACCTGTAGAAGTGTAAATATCCTTTAACACGAGTGCTTCTGAATATGCTACAGTAGGGTCGTTAGTACCATGAGAAATCATTATTGGTGCATCCGAACGATCAAAACGTTGATATCCATAAATATTATTTAATGCAGTAACAGTGGCACCGCTACCCCAAAAATCTAATATTGTTTTTATTGTGTAAGTCTTATCCATATTGGTAGTTGCCAAGGTTGGGTCGACTTTTACAGATATTTCATTTGTAAAATCAGTTGTATTTGTTATACCCAAAGTAGTGGCTATGTATGCACCAGCAGAACCTCCTCCCACCGTGATATAATTTGTGTCTATATTATAATTGTCTGCATTTGCTATAAGCCATCTAAGTGCTGCTTTTGAATCTCTATGTGCTGGATAGGTAGCCATGAATTGAGATTGATCTGAAAGAGGAACATTATTTTGCGCATATTGAATCCATTCTGTAGGTACAGTACCTTTATTACCTTGTAGTCTATAATTGATTGAAAAAGCTACCCAACCTCTTGATGCGAAGTAATTTGCAAGATTTACAATGTTAACATCACTTTTATCACCACCAGAAAATCCTCCTCCATGAATCAACAATATGGCAGGTTTCTTTTTAGTATTATTAGCAGGTTTATAAACGTCTAATTTTAAATCTAGGATTGAATAAGAAGTACTGTTTAATGTCTGATGGCTTAATCCTTCACCATATTTGACATTTT
>JBKJNG010000622.1:0-4844 GCA_046596065.1 Phnomibacter sp.
CTAATTATCCTTCTTTAATATCATCTTTTGGCGAGGGAAAAGCTGTAATTAACAGTATGAACGAACCGGGTATTTACCTGGTAAATACAAGCAGTATCAGCATCACGAAACTTATTGTAAATGGTGCTGGTTATATGGCAACTTCAAGGCTTACAAACGGCATCGATTTTCGCTGTTTAAGTCCGCTTAATGCTTCGTTGCAAAACATCACGGTAGATAGTGCAGAGGTGTATGGTTATGGCGGCGATGGAATTAGTTTTAATGTGGGTGATTCGGTTTACGGATTTAATAATGTAACCATTACTAATTGCAACCTGCATGATAATGGCATGAGCGGACTAACAGTTAACGGTTACTACGATAGTGTGAATAACTTATTCCGCTATAGTAACAGCCATGTTTACGTGGGCTATACCGTTGCTTTCAATAACTATGGAAGGTCCGAATTCAAACAGAACTGGTCAGGCACTGGCGTACTGATAGCCGGAACTGAAAACGGGCTAATAGAATATTGTGTAGCATATGAAAACGGGCGGGAAAATGGTTCTTTTGAAGGAGGACCAATAGGTATCTGGACGGATGATTCGAAATATGTAATTATTCAGTATTGCGTAAGTCATCATAACAGAAGCGGGCCTTCAAAAAAGGACGGAGGCGGTTTTGATATCGACGGCGGTTGTTATGGGTGCGTGATCCAGTATTGTGAAAGTTATGAAAATGAAGGAGCGGGCTACGGTCTTTTTCAATGGGAAACTGGTAACCAATGGAGCAATGATACCATCAGGTATAATAATTCTTTTAATGATGGCAGGAATGAAGGATATGGAGCAGTTACTTTTTGGGGCGTGGATTCTTTACACCCGGTTACCAATGCGCAGGTTTATGGAAATACCATCAAGCTGAATAAGAAGGGTGCTGCCCTGTTTTTTATTGGTAAAAACTTTGAAAATATCCAAGTTCACGATAATAATTTTTGCATTGAACATCCTGCGGTTTACACCACAAGTATTCCGGTCAAGGTTGCCATTACAAACAGCAATATTAATTGTGATGCTACCGGTTTTATTGATGGTTTACCCATGAATTCAATAGCGGGTAAACAGCAGTAATTACACTATAATAATCCTTCAGCAATTACCAGCCAGCAACACTATCATTGCCACGTTTATCTGCAGCAGCTTCCAGCATTCCATTTGGTTTAACTAATATCATTTCGGTGCGGCCAATAGCTTCGCGTTCTACAATTTTATAACCCATTGCAGTTAATTCGTTACGCAATGTTATAGGAAAACTTCTTTCAACATCAATTTGATCTGGCTGCCATTGGTGATGAAATTTTGGTTTGTTAACGGCGTCATTCGCATTCATGCCAAAATCAATTACATCAATAATACTTTGTAGTACCGATGTGATAATTGTAGTGCCGCCAGGCGTACCAACTACCATGAACGGTTTGTTATTTTTTAATACAATGGTGGGCGTCATACTGCTTAGCATTCGCTTGCCGGGTTCAATGGCATTTGCCTTTCCGCCAATGGCACCATACATATTAGCCACTCCTTCCTGAATACTGAAATCATCCATCTCGTTATTCAATAAAAAGCCCGCTTTTCCAACAACTGTTTTACTGCCATAACTGTCGTTTAAAGTTGTTGTTACCGAAACCGCATTGCCTTCACCATCCAATACGCTTATATGCGTGGTTTCTTCGCTTTCTTTAATAATGCCAGCTTTTACAGCTGTACTTACGCCTGCTTTTGTGCTGTCATAATTTGCCATGCGCATTTTAATATAATCCTTATCAACCAGTGTTTTCACAGGCACTTTGTAATAATCCGGATCACCGAAATATTCGGCCCTGTCGGCAAAAGCAAGCCGTTCAACTTCTGTTAATAATTGCACTGTTTTCACGCTTCCAAAACCGTATTGTGGCAGTGCCTTATCTTCTGTCATCATCAGCATCTGTTGTAATAAAATACCGCCGCTGCTGGGTGGCGGCATACTGATGATTTCGTGGCCCTTATAATTAAATTCAACAGGCGTTCTAATTAACGCTTTATAATTTTTTAAATCATCCGTTGTTATAATTCCCGATCCACGCTTCATTTCTGCCACTATCAGCTTCGCGGTTTCGCCTTCGTAAAATCCTGCCTGGCCTTTATCGCGAATGCGTTTTAAACTAGCGGCCAGGTCTTTTTGTATTAGCGTATCGCCCTTTTTCCATTTTCCATTTGTTTTTACAAATGCCGGCATAACAGTATTTAATTTTTCAAAATTAGTTTTGTTACTATTTAAGGCGGCCGCTTCTTCCGCAGTTATTACAAAGCCTTTTTGTGCAAAATTAATAGCTGGTTGAATCAGGGTTTTCATTGGCAGTTTTGCATATGCCAGCGCTGCGAAAAGACCAGCCGGTGTGCCTGGTACACCAGATGCCTGGTGCCCATTTTGAGATAACCTTGTATCGGCCTTGCCGGTTGCTTTATCCACGTACATATCCTTACTGGCATGAGATGGCGCTTTTTCACGATAATCAAGTGCCAGGTTTTTTCCGTTCGACAAATGCGCAACCATAAAACCGCCGCCGCCAAGGTTTCCTGCTCCGGGATAAACCACAGCCAATGCCCACTGCGTGGCTATTGCAGCATCAAAAGCGTTGCCGCCATGTTTCATCATGATTAAGCCTGCCTCTGCGGCCAGGGGATGTGCGCATACCACCGCTGCAGTTGAACAATCTTTGTTTTTGGTACTGCTGTATTTATAGAAATCTGTACTGCTTTTTTGGGCGGATTGCGAAACGCCAACCTGCCAATATATATTTATACAAACTAGGCAGGTGATACGCAGTATCCGGGTGATATTGATGAATCGCATAATCTCAAAACTACTGGTATTTATTTTGCCGGTGTTGCCTGTTTGTAACCACGCAATAAAAATGGGAAGGCTTTATCAATTCAATAACTTATATATTGTTTCAAAACAAATTATTTGATGGCAGTTTCTATTTTTTTATTATAAAATACTAACAATCTGCTTTAGCTTTACGGTTAGAGAAAAGGTTATGGTTTGTAATGTAAATGGCTTTTGTATGCCTGTTGTTTTTCATACCTGCTTGTTGCCTTTGATTAGTTTTTCGATATTGTCATCTTAAAAATTTTCTTCGTATGCTTCCCATCAAACTTATCATTTCCAGTAAAAAAAGCCTGGCTTTTAAATATGGTACCAATCTTTCAAAATTGGAGGCTTTAATTAAACGATTGCAGAAAGCAGATAAGGTAAAAAAACTGGATACAAAACTGGTTTACATTGATGATGCAACATCCTGCAAAACTGCCGGTGTTAAAAAAGTAAAAACATTATCGGAGTCAGAATGTAAAAGGGTAGTGGATGATCTGTATAAAAAATATTCGCCCGCTTATATTGTAATTCTTGGTGCAGGCGATGTAATTCCTTTCCAGGAAATAATTAACCCTGCTGATGATGAAGACAAATTTGTACTATCAGATTTACCTTATGCCTGCGATAAAAGTTACAGCAATACAATAGATAATTTCACAGGTCCAACAAGAGTTGTTAGCCGCATACCGGATAAGGTTGGTAAACAAAAAAACATCAGTTACCTGCAAACTGTTATTGCAAATGCAATTAGGCATAAATCGTTACCTGCTGAACAATACAATAAATATTTTGCAGTAACTGCACAGGTATGGCATAAGTCTACAGAAATGAGTTTGCAAAGCATGTTTGCCGATTATAGTAAGCTTTTAAACGCACCCCTTAAAAAAGAAACGACTGCAGCCAAATATTCCAAAATACAATTAAGGCCTCTAACGCATTTTTACAATTGCCATGGTGCCAGCACCGATCCAAATTATTACGGACAAAGAGGATCAAATTATCCCGTTGCATTAAACAGTTCCAACCTTGCAGATAATGTAAGTGCGGGTACAATAGTTGCGGCTGAATGTTGTTATGGTGCGCAATTGTATGATGCTAGTATGTTGCAACCTGCAGAAGATAGCATTTGCCATACTTATTTAAAAAACGGAGCGATTGCGTTTTTAGGTAGTAGTACCATTGCCTATGGACCAGCTGATTCAAATGCTTTGGCTGACCTGATAACGCAGTATTTTATTAAAAGTATTTTGAAAGGCGATGTGTCGGTTGGCAGGGCTTTTTTAGAGGCAAGACAAAGGTTTTTAACTGATAGCGGTCCGCAGCTTGACCCATATGAATTAAAAACATTAGCGCAGTTTTATTTACTTGGAGATCCTTCTGTTGTGCCAGTTGTTGCACCAGTTGCCGTTACCGATAAATCGGCATCGGGTACAACTATTTTCAATACAAGGGCTGCACTTAGCACGAAAGGATTAGGACTGCAGGATACAATTGAGCCATCAAAAAAACAAACAAGAAGGCCATCGGTTCGCAGCAACAATAAAGAGATAAAAGAGATATTGAAAAACACCAGTTTTGAAGATGCTGAAAAGGAACTTGTATACAGCATTCAAACAAATCATACCGGTAAAGGTTTGCAGAAAAAAGTGACAGGTGAAAATGCACGTTATCGCACCTTCATTAAGCCGAATGACTCTGATGAAGTAGTTAATATTAAAGTACTGGTGGTAAAAGAAGACCAGGAGCAGGTATTGGGATGGAGGGTTTATGAAAGCAGGTAAAAGAAATAGTCCCGATACGGTTACCGGGAAGGTGGTTAAAAAGTTGTTTGCCAAAGGTTCGAAAAGTGAACACGATGCTATTTGTATTGAAAATGAGCAGGGAATTTATAAGCTGAAACGCATGGGAGGCAACCCGTTTAACGATCCTGAACTGGAAAAATTAATTGG
>JBKJNG010000033.1:0-4631 GCA_046596065.1 Phnomibacter sp.
CTTTCATGATGTTTTTATTATGATGTAAAATTAATTAAACTTTCAGTATTAATTGAAAGTTTAATTACACTTTTTCAGGAACAATATTTGCAGTTAAGTTAAAAAAATGTTCCTGATTGAGGCGGCAGATTGTCCAGTTTTGCTTTGTTTAGGAAAAAGTATAGTTGCCAGCTCCGGGCCAGAATTTGAATTTTGAATTTGTATATCCTATTTTTACAACGAAAACTAGTACATGCTAAACAGAAAATTTACTACTCCATTTATTGTTCTATTGCTTTTAATATCCGGCAGTTGTAAAAAACAGGTCGATAGTATCAAGGAAGACCTGATGATAAAATTGATAACGGAAAATACCTGGAAGGTTGTCCGTTACCTGGATGGTACAACTAATAGCACCACCGAATTTGTGAACTACGATTTTAAATTCTCGAAAAGCAATACGGTTGATGCTTTAACTAATGGCATAACCGAGGCAACCGGCACCTGGTTAGGAAGTGAAACAACGCAGAGTATTACAGCTGGATTTCCATCTTCTGGCGCACCTTTAAATAAGCTGAACGGCGTTTGGCTTATCACAAATACAAAAAGTAAACCGTGGCGTGTCTATTCGCATCGCTTTGAAAATGGAAAGGAATTAATTCTTGATTTGCAGGAGAAATAAGAGTTATGATCCTATACGTTAGCAGCTTGTTATATTTATTTTTTAAGTTTTGATCACCACATATTTCGTGGACACATATCGCCCCATTTGTTACCCAGCATAAAACCTATCACAATTTCGTGGGTTCCCCTTGAGAAGTTCTGAAGTTTTGATGTTGTGTAATCGTAAGCATACCCAACATTAAATACACTGGATATACTCAGGCCTACCATGGCCGAAATACCATCGTTAACCCGGTAGCCTGCACCAGCCCAAACCCTGTCACGATATTGTACTTTTACATTAAGGTCAATGCCTAACGGCAACGGATCAACATATCGTAAAACCGCTGAAGGAATAATAGTCACGTCTTCACCGGCATAAAATTTATACCCGGCGGTTAAAAATGTATGAGGATATGTTTTGCGTTTCACTTTCAACGTATCGTTAGCAAACTCAAGTCCCTGGGGAATAATTTGTAACAATGAAATGCCGGCAAAATAATCGGCTCCATATAACCATAAACCAAAATTAACATCGGGCCTAAGCTTATTTAAATATCCGCTTGTTGCAACTGCCGGGTCAATTGGATTGTCAAATATCAGCTTGTTGGTATTGAGTGTATTGTTGGTAACGCCAATACTAAAACCTGCTGCAAGACTGGTTTTTGCCGTTAAACCCAGATGGTAAGCATAGGTTCCGTAGGCAGAAAACCTGTTTAGCGGCCCCGTTTTATCATTTATGATTTGTGCACCCCAGCCATGATGTGGCTTTGCAGCTTCATAATTTTCCCAATAGGCTTTCCCCCTTGGGTTTTCTCCCTCGGGAACATAGGATGTAGGATTCGTCCTTGTATCTTCTTTACCAATAGAACCGTGAATAGTAAAGTATGTAGTAACAGGGGCATCCTGAATGCCAACCCACTGGTGCCGGTGGCTGATTTTTACATCGGTGTAATTTTCTATGCCTGCTACTGCAGGATTAATGATGTAATTATTGAGGATGTACTGGGTATAATGCGGCCTTTGCTGCGCCTGAAGAGATAAGGAAATAACCAATAATAAGCCCGGCAGGAATGATTTCATAATTAAAAGTAAAGATTTGTCAATTTTTATCAATCGTTTATCGGCCACTTTAACCAGTTATTAAAACCTTAACGAATACCAGGCTACCTGATTATAGTGAGAGATCCGGTTAAAGGAATCTTACCTGTTTTTGCATCGACTACGTAATAATAAACACCAACTGGTAAAGGCTTGCCTTTATAATTCCCGTCCCAGGGTTTGCTGCTTCCGTTGCCGGCATAAACCTGTCTCCCATACCTGTCAAAAACACTTATTGTACTTCCCGGGTAACTGTCAAGGTACTTGATCCCCCAAATATCATTTATGCCGTCACCGTTCGGGCTAAATGCATTTGGAATAATCGGAGCCTCTACAAATTTCACGAAAATTTCATCAGCTGCTGTACAACCACCTGCAGCTATTACGGTTAGCGTATAAGTGATATCAGAAAGGGGTGACGCTATAGGTTGCAAAACTGTTGGATTATTGAGCCCGGTTGAAGGCGACCACCGGTACTGGTAATCAGCACTTCCGGTTACCGTAGCGGGAAGTAACTTTTGACCGCCGGGTAAAATATATTGGTCAGGGCCTGCATTAACTATTGGTAATGGGTTTACCACTACCCTTTTTATGACAGTATCGGAAAAACAACCTTTGGTAGTTGTGTAGTATAAGGATACATCGTAGGCTTTTGCTTCTGCATACAAATGAGTGTTCTGTTGTAACGCTGAAATGGTGCCATCATCAAAATTCCATTTCCATGAATTAATGGTTTGATTAAGCGGGTTGCTTTTATCGGAAAAAGAAATGGTTTCACCTAGGCAAACCTGCGCTGGTGTGAAATCAAAATTCGCAAATGGCTGTGGTGTTATATCAGTAACCGGTTTTGTAAGTGAATTGCTACAACCATCTTTTGAAGTAACTTTTAAAACAACATTATAAGCACCTGTGGCAGGGTAAGCATAAAGTGGGTTTTTTTGAAAGGAAGTTGCGCCCGAACCGAACTGCCAATTATAAACAAACTGGCTTTGACTACCGTCGGCAATGCTACTCTTATCCGTAAACTGTGCCAACGTGTTTATGCAAATTGCCGGCAAATCAAAATCAACCACAGGTAATTGTTTCACATCTATAGCTTTTGTAAATGTATTGCTGGTACAGCCACTGTCCGTTATAACCTGCAACTGCACATTAAACAAACCAGTGGTAGCATAGTTTTTTGAAAAGCTGGTACTGTCGGTCCTGTTTTGGGTGGAACCATCTCCAAATACCCAGGTCCACTTATTTATTTTACCAAAATTCGGTTTTGAATCATCTCTGAATACCAAAGCCGAATTAACACATGCCGGCAAGTCTATGGTAAAATCAGATACAGGTGCAGCCCAAACTGTAACTTTTTGAGAAGCCGAATCAATACAACCCGACGTTGACACAAAACGATACTGAATATCGTGGCTGCCAATACCCGCAACAACCGGGTCGAAAATACCCGATGCGGAAATGCCTGTACCATTATAGTTACCCGTACCCGGAAGGTTGCCAAGCGTGCTTGCCTGTGTTAACTGACGGCTTGCTTCATTCGGGCAAAAGCCCGGTACTTGCTGAAATACCACTTGCGGCGCCGCACCCAAAGTGACTACTTTAATTATTTCATTTACACAAACACCTCCGGAATAGGCGAGCATCCTGATGTTAAAAGTTTTGCTCGCCGGGGTTTGAAAAACGGGATAATTATGCAGGTAAACTTTATTGGGTAATGGAGCCGTGTCTGTCGTTTTTTCCAGCGTTGCCGGCCACTCCCAAAAGATCTCCGTCTTTGTAATCTTACCAAAATTTACCACCGAACGGTTAACAACCTTGATGGCACCATTGCTGCAACTATTGTTATTTACGATATCAAAATCGGCTTTCGGCTTATCGCCATTTACAGTAAACGATTTATTGGCATCAGTGGAGCAACCATCTTTAGACGTTACAGTTAACGTAACGGAATAATTGCCAGCAGCTGTATAACGATGCTGCGGATCTTTTTGAATGGATGTATTTGGATTAGCGGCATTGGCATTCGCATCGCCGAAATTCCAGAGATGGGTTAACTGACCTGTACTTCCATCTGCGATAACACTACTATCAGTAAACTGCGCAAAGGCATCAGCAAGGCAAATTTCAGAAATGCCAAAAGCAACAGTTGGCAGCGAGCTGACCACGATTGCTTTATTTAAGGTATCGCTTACGCAGCCGTTATTAGATGTAACCACCAACTGCACAATTTTATTACCGATCGAATTATAGGTATGTTGAAAGGAGTTGCCATTGTTTTCATCTCTTAAAGAGCCATCTCCCATGTTCCATTGCCAGCGGTTTAACGCTCCAGCATTGGCATCACTTTGGTTGCTAATTGTAAATGCTTTGTTTTCACAGGCGGCTCCGGAAATGGTAAATAAGGCGCTGGGTAACGGATTAACAACATGTGTTTTTATTAGAGTGTCACTCCTACACCCTTTATCACTTACTACCCAATGTTTCACCTGGTAGCTGGCAGCAGAATCATATTTGTATTGAACATTATTTGTGCTGTCGGCCACTTTATTGCCAAAATTCCATCCATATTTTACGACGGTTTGGTTCGTTGTACTACTCGCATCTGTCAGACTACTGGTATCGCCTAGACAAACGGGTGTGTTGGTTGTAAAATCCGCTTTGGGCTGGGCAAAAACATTTGAGAAGACTTTAGATGAATCAACTATGCAGCCGGTATTACTGATTACTGTCAGCTTAACATTGAAAGGGCCAGCCGTGGAATATTTGTGAGCCGGGTTGGTGGCCGTATCAGACCCGCCATCTCCAAAATCCCACTTATAGGTGAGTATAATATTATTTGTAGCGCTGGTAGTATTTGTAAAAACTGCTTGCCCTGCGGGAAGACA
>JBKJNG010000222.1:0-4398 GCA_046596065.1 Phnomibacter sp.
AGGTATTTTCTATCTTCTCTTGCATGCCATTCTTCAATCCATTCGAAGCGCTCTTTAGGCACATTCGCAACATCCTCAAAACTTAACAGCACCCGCAAGTATAAATCATTCGTAAGCACTGCCGGCTCGTGATGAAATAATTTTTTATACTCGTAGCGGTAATCATACCGAAGCGCTGATATATCGCTTAACACTGCAGATGCTGTTGGAAAACTACCTGCGCCTTTTCCATAAAAAAACTGTTTGTCAGAAAAACTACTTTCAATTACAACACCGTTGTATTCATTTCTTACAAACGATAAATGATCATCCATCTGTACAAATTGCGGTAGTACAAATGCAGCCACTTTTCCATTAGCGAGTTTTTTTGCCTGTGCAACCAACCTGATTACCCAGCCTTTTTCTTTGGCAACAGTTGCATCAAAACCTGTTACATTTTGTATACCGGTAAACAACAATTCAAGCGGATGAACAACAATGCCATAAGCATGTGTCAACAAGAAACTCCATTTGTTGGCAGCATCAAAACCTTCCACATCCAGTACAGGATTGCTCTCTGCAAAACCAAGTTGCTGGGCTTGTAACAATGCGTTTTTGTAATCCAATTTTTCTTCAAACATTTTTGTAAGAATATAATTGGTGCTGCCGTTTACAATGGCCCTGATGCTATGCAGCAAATCGTTATCATAATATTCCTCAAGGTTTCTTATTACGGGTATACTGGCACATGCCGATGATTCGTACAACAATGATTTTCCTGTTTCCTGTTGTAATTCCAATAGTGCAGGCAAATGTTCGGCAATCATTTTTTTACTGGCGCTTACCACATGCTTTCCATTGCGCATGGCAGTGGTAACAATATCGTAAGCTGCATCGGCATCATCAATTACTTCAACAATTACGTTTATGCTTTCATCGAACAGCAATTCGTCTTTATTACTGGTAAATAATTCAGCTGGCGCTTCTCTTTTTTTATCGGGATGCTTGATGCAAACTTTTTTAATGCTTGCTTTTAGTGATGGTGTTTGCAGCAATACTTTGTACACGCCTTCGCCCACTACGCCAAAACCAAAAAGGCCAATGGTTAATTGTTTATGATGATAATCCTGCAGATTTATTGAAACTTCCATGTTCACTTTTTTTTGAATATTAATGGGATAAGGCCGGCAATCCGATAAACTGGTTGATCAGGTTTGTGAGCAATGCATATTCCAGTAAAAAACCATCGTGGCCATAATGCGATTGAATGGTTACAATGGCGCTGTTTGTAATATTTTTTGCAAGAAATTCCTGTTCGGATGGCGGGAACAACAAATCGCTGTCGATGGCAATGATGAGCGCTTTTGCCGTTATGCGCATTAATGCTAGTTGTACACTTCCGCGGCCACGGCCAAGGTTATGGCTGTCCATAGTTTTGCTAAGAGAGTAATAACTGAATGCATTAAAGCGGTTGGCGAGTTTTTGGCCCTGGTAACGCTGGTACGAAGCCGCACCTCCAAAGCTTTCGCCGGTTGGATCGGGATTTAACTGCGAAAGGTTATTGGGCTGTGTTAGGCTGTAACCCTCGTAACTGCGGTAAGAAAGCAATGCCACGCTTCTTGCGGCTTTCATGCCATTCATGCCTGCGGCGGGGTGTTTTTCGTGCCAGGTTCCATCTGCCTCGATGGCCATACGCTGGCTGGTATTAAACGCAATTCCCCAGGGCGAATGAATGGCGTTTGTTGCTATAGGAATGACGTGTTGAAAAAGTTCAGGTTCTTCTACAGCCCACTCCAGCAATTGCTGGCCGCCCATGGAACCACCAATTCCGATAAAGATTTTTTTGATGCCTAGAAACTCCCGCAAGGGTTGGTAACTTTTTATGAGGTCGCGGGTGGTGAAAAACGGAAAATCGTGGTAAAAAGATTCGCCGGTAGCCGCGTTAATGTCAAGCGGGCCGATGCTGCCATAGCAACTGCCGGGCGTATTTACGCAAACAATAAGATACTTCGATGGGTCGAATAATTTACCCAGGCCAACAAGCCCATCCCACCACTCGTGCGGTTTGCTATTTGCTGTAAGCGCATGAAAGATCCAAACAGCATTATCGCCGGTTTCGTTTAGCTGACCGTAAGTGTTGTACGATAAATGATAATGTGGAAGGTGGATGCCTGATTCGAGGAAAAGACCCCCGGACCGCTTATCCCCCTCATCCCCGTCCCTTCTCCCCAGGGGGAGAAGGGTGCCCAAGGACGACCATACTTTATTTTCTTCAATCATTTTTGTTAGTTCTGAATTCTGGCTGACTATTGATGCATCAGCGGTTAATTGCTCATTTATATTCTACTGGCGAAGGGCTGCCGGATGCAGCAAGGGTAGCTGGCCCGCCCGGCGCAGCGCCGGCGGCTACTACCCCGCAGCAGCCGGAACAAAAGCTGATTGGTGGCTGATGCCGCCGGCCCCTTTTTGTAGTTGAAAAGTTAATCGGTTGAAAAGTTAAAAGGCAACCAGCTTCAACCAATCCTCTCATACTTAATCAACGACTCTCAATATCGCAAATCATACATTAGAGATCATAAATCTGCGATCTAAAACGCTTGTGCAATGTCGGCTTTGATATCTTCAATATGCTCGAGGCCAACGCTGAGGCGCACCATGTTTGGTAACACGCCGGCAGCAATTTGCTCATCGGCACTTAATTGTTCATGCGTGGTGCTGGCCGGGTGAATGGCCAATGTTTTCGCATCGCCCACATTTGCCAGATGGCTGATCAGTTGCAGCTTATCAATAAACTGGGCCGCTCTTTCTTTACCACCTTTAATACCAAATTGCAGCACGCCACCGAAACCGTTGGTGAGGTATTTTTTAGCCAGTTCATGATACTGGAAACTTTCCAGGCCGGGGTACCAAACAAACTCTACTTCATCATGGCCTTCCAGCCACTGTGCAATTGCTAAAGCATTTTGTGCATGACGCTCACAACGCAGACTTAAAGTTTCGATACCCTGCAATAACAGGAATGAATTGAAAGGACTTTGAGAAGAACCGAAATCACGCAGGCCCTCTACCCTTGCACGAATAGCAAACTGGATATTTGGCAAACCAAGTGGATTATTTACGCCAAATACATTGCTGAAAACGAGGCCATGATAACCTTCGCTTGGCTCGGAAAACTGAGGGAATTTACCGTTGCCCCAATTGTAATTACCACCATCTACAATAACACCGCCAATGCTGGTGCCATGTCCGCCAATCCATTTGGTAGCACTTTCAACCACAATGTGGGCGCCATGTTGCAGGGGTTTGAAAAAATAGCCTGCGGCGCCAAATGTATTATCTACGATCAGGGGCAGATCGTGCTTTTGGGCCAGCGCTGCAAACTTTTCAAAATCAGGAATATTCAGCTGGGGGTTTCCAATGGTTTCCAGGTAAATGGCTTTTGTTTTATCATCAATCAGCGGCTCAAAACTCGCTACATCATCTCCATTGCCAAAGCGAACATCAACACCTAAACGTTTAAAGGCAACTTTAAACTGGTTGTAAGTGCCGCCGTATAAAAAGGAGGTAGAAACGAAGTTGTCGCCCGCTTGTAAAATATTGTTGAGTGCCAGAAATTGCGAAGCTTGTCCCGAAGAAGTGGCTAATGCCGCAACACCACCTTCCAATGCAGCTATACGCTGTTCAAACACATCGGTGGTGGGGTTCATAATGCGGGAGTAAATGTTTCCGAATGCCCGCAAACCGAAAAGATTGGCGGCGTGTTCGGCATTGTCGAAACCGTAAGAAGTGGTTTGATAAATGGGAACCGCACGGCTTTTAGTGGTGGGATCAATTTGTTGACCGGCATGCAATTGCAGTGTTTCGAAACGATGATTGCTCATGGTAGTTGAGATTTTTTTTGTTAACCCGTTAGGTAAAATGTGAAGTTTAAATATGATATGGGATGGAAAGCAAAAAAAGTAGCCGGAAGGCTGTGTAAAAATTTACCACATACAACAGCCGCAACAACGGGTTGTTGCCATAACGGTTGTATTTATAGCGGTTGTTTTAATCATCACCAGGTTGGTGAACAAATGTAACGATGGACTTTTCATACTGCCAAAATTTTTGTTATGTGAAACCATTCAATAATGAGTTAACCAACTGGCAGAAAACAACCTGACGCAGGTAGCTCAAACAAAATTTTCAAAAAACAACTGTTGGAAAGGTGCAGATGAAGGGGCACAAAAAAAGCTCAGCCGGAAAGTCAGGATGAGCTTGAATATTTTTTGCAAATGCGAAGTTGAATCAAACTAAATCTCTGACTTATCTCTATCCTTTGATTGCGATGTCATGCTGAGCTTGTCGAAGCATTAACGCAAATCAAAAAACTGGAGTTGGCACCTTCTTCCGGATGAGAGATCCGAAAGGGTTGCCAAG
>JBKJNG010000263.1:0-3150 GCA_046596065.1 Phnomibacter sp.
TTTTATCTTAAAAAAGGACAAGTTCCTCTACACATGGCAAAAGGCTTTGCTGCATATATTTTATTTATGCATGCCAACTTAAATAGCGAAGGCAAATACATTGGTAACGTTAACGGCAAAGCGTATGTAATTAACGATGATCACGCCGGTAATCTGTATGAAAAATGGCAGAAAAGGGGTGGCATTCAACTTGTTGAAAATATTTTAAGCGACACAAATTTGTGGAATACAAACCTGGCAAAAATTCCTGGGTTGACTGATGCAATTTATAGCAGTATGCTTGCTTTGCAGCAGGAAAATTTAATTAATGTAGCAATATAGAAAGTTCAATAAAAAAATAGTTGCTTTTTATACCAATTCCATTAACTATTCGAACGCAGCAATTCTTAGAATTACAATATATGAATTTACAATTTAACGGTGGATTTCAATATGAACCCGCAATAAATGCCAGCAAGCACTTTTTAAATGAGAATTTTTTATTGCAAAATGAGACTGCTAAACGCTTATATAACGATCATGCAAAAGGATTGCCTATTATAGATTACCATTGTCATTTGCCGCCTGCGCAAATTGCCAGCGACCACCAGTTTGAGAATATTACTCAAGCCTGGTTATATGGTGATCACTACAAATGGCGGGCTATGCGTACCAATGGTATTGATGAAAAATTTATTACTGGTAACGCTTCCGATGAAGATAAATTTTTGCAATGGGGCGCAACAGTTCCATACACGCTGCGCAACCCATTATATCATTGGACACATCTTGAATTGCAGCGTTACTTTAACGTACAGGAAATTTTAAATCCAAGCTCTGCGCCATCTATTTACAATGCCTGCAATGAGCAGTTGTCAACGCAATCATACAGTGTTCGCAGCCTGCTTCGAAAAATGAATGTAAAGCTGGTTTGCACTACAGATGATCCGGTTGATGATTTGGCGTCGCATAAAAAATGTAAGATAGATGGTTTTGAAATTTTGGTGCAACCTGCTTTCAGGCCTGATGCTGCCATGAATGTAGATGACACATTTTCGTTCAATAATTACGTTGGAAAATTGGAAAAATCTTCTGATGTTTCAATTGGTTCATTGCAGCAATATTTAGATGCCATAAAGATTCGCCATGATTATTTTGCAGCCAATGGTTGTTCAGTATCCGATCATGGACTGGAAGAAATATATGCAGCAGATTTTACAGAGGCAGAAATAGAAACGATCTTTAATAGACTTCGTAACAATGGGGCAATAACTCATAACGAGCGCATAAAATTCAAGTCGTTTATGCTGCTGTATTTTGCTGAACTCGATCATGAAAAAGGTTGGGTGCAACAATATCATTTAGGTGCTTTAAGAAACAATAACAGCCGCATGTTAAATATGCTTGGTGCCGATACAGGTTGGGATTCTATTGGTGATTTTTCGCAGGCAAGAGCGTTGTCGAAATTCTTAAATACCCTTGATGCTAAGAACAAGCTTACAAAAACAATCTTATATAATCTTAATCCTGCCGATAATGAAGTGATGGCCACCATGATAGGTAATTTTAATGATGGGAGTATAGCCGGTAAAGTGCAATGGGGTTCGGGCTGGTGGTTTTTAGATCAGAAAGATGGTATGATAAAACAAATAAATACCTTGTCAAATATGGGAATGCTAAGCCGTTTTGTAGGTATGCTTACTGATTCAAGAAGTTTTTTATCTTTCCCCCGTCATGAATATTTCAGAAGGATTTTATGTAATCTTTTTGGAACAGAAATTGAAAATGGCGAATTACCAAACGATATCGAATGGACTGCAAATGTGATTAAGCAAATTTGTTTTTATAATGCCCGGGCTTATTTTGGCTGGGACAAAAAAATATAGTTGAAATAGATTTTTTTTGGAGAGGACATCAGTTATTTAAACGTAGTTGATGTTTTTTTTATTTTGGCCATGCCCTAAAATAGTAATCATTTACCTTATTCTGATCGCTTTTTAGCGATCTGTTGAGACGTTAAATTAGCAGTGGAAAAATTGTTAAAGCTTTTTATAGTTGGCGGCAAACGGTATTTCAAAACGACATAAATTATAAATTGATCTGTGAATAGTTTTTACAGACTACATTCATTCTTTAAACCTTCATGAATAAATTAATCAAGAGGCTTTTTTCATTTAGTCTCGCCGTATTGTTGTCTGTCATAACATTCAATCATGTAACAGCACAGGTAGAATTGCAGCCATGGGGCAATCTTGCAGGAATAAGAATTGACGGACAATTGATGAATGTTGAAACCAATATTTCGGTCGTGAAAAAAGGTTGGTCGGGTATTGATGCAACGGGTAAAGAAATGCAACGACCGAAGTATGAACGGAAAGGCAATCAACAGATAGTTACTACTAATATTGATTCATTATATTTTACTGAATCGGTAGCGGATGTTGTCAAAGGTTCTGCTAAAATTAATGTGCACATTACGGCAAGGGCCGATCAGTCAATGGAAGGTGTTTATGTAAAATTAATCGTTCCTGACGCATATTATCCAATGGGAACAATCATGTACGATGAGTTCGAAGGAGTATCACTAACCAGCAATATTCAAATACTTACAACTTACCTGAGAAAGCCAGTTAAGGAAATTCATTTTATGTCTGCTCAGCGTGACTTGTTTTTGAATTTCGAATCGCCAACGAATGTTATTATTAAAACTGAAAAATTAGGGGAAGATATTCACCACGCCATTTATATTCCAATCCAAAAAGGTGATCTAAAAAAGGATGAAATGGCAGAAAAAGCTTTCATAATAAAATTAACTGGGTTAATTGATAAAGCCCCTGTTGCGTTACAAATAAATACAGAACAAACAGGTAGCGTATTTGATGGTTTTGGTGGAAATTTTCGTTTGCAAAATTCAAAGACAGATCCGCAGGTAATAGATTATTGTTTGCAGAATATGCGGGTTGCCTGGGGCCGTGTTGAAATGCCATGGCGTTTTTGGCAGGGTAATAAAAATGATAACCCAGTTGATTCAGCAAAAAACGGTCAGCTGCATCCCGCGGTAAAAAATGCCATGGAGATGGCGCAGCGCTTAAGTATAATGGGAATTCCCATTATACTTTCTGCATGGTCGGCGCCGGCGTGGGCAGTGGTAGGTGAACCGAAGTTCAGGCC
>JBKJNG010000314.1:0-7792 GCA_046596065.1 Phnomibacter sp.
CCATACAAGTCAGTTTGCTTTTGCATGTATTTATCAAAGAATGATGAATTGTTTTGTGCGTATAAAGGAACTGATAATCCAAAGTACCCTACGGATAAAAGAAGAATAAATATATTATTCATACATAAGTTTTAGCTAATTATCAATTGCTGGATTTTGATATGCGGTAGAGGTAAATATACGAAAATTAAACCCTAACCAAATTTGCACCAGTATTACGTATATCAAATAAAACTGCGTAGTCAGAAGACCTTGCAGAGCCACGAGTTTCGATGGCTATGGGAATCGCAGAACAGCGGAGGCTGCTGAATAAAAAACTTATAAAACTTGTTACCTAAACACTACATTTCAAAACCGTAAACTTTTAAGATTGCTTATGAAAATAAATAGCACTCGCCTGTGCGGTTGGCATAATTACCAAATCGTTTATGCATACATGTGCAGGCATGGTTGTAACATAGTAAACAACCTCGGCAACATCATCCGCCGATAATGGTGTAAACCCTTTGTACATGGCATTCGCTTTTTCTTCATCACCTTTAAAACGCACCAGCGAAAATTCGGTTTCAGCAGCACCGGGATGAATGCCCGTTACTTTGATATTATGTGGTAACAAATCAATGCGCATCGATTGTGTTATTGCTTCTACCGCAAATTTACTTGCGCAATAACCATTGCCACTCTGGTATACTTCGCGGCCTGCAATGGAACCAATGTTTATGATATGTCCCTGTTTGCGATCACGCATAAAAGGTATAACCGCCTTGCTTATGTAATTGAGCCCTTTTACATTCGTATCGAGCATGATATCCCAGTCATCCAAATCTGCATTATCGTAAGTATCACGTCCCGCAGCAAGGCCTGCATTATTTACGAGTACATCAATTTGTTTCCAATCCTTTTCCAGTGAATCAACTGCTTCAAAACACGCCTTCCTGTCTCTTATATCAAAACAAAAAGCCACCACATCGACCTTATAATCATTTTTTAATTGAACTTTCACTTCGTCAAGTCTTTGCTGCCTGCGGCCTGTAATAATTAACCTGTGCCCGGCTGCTGCAAACTTTTCTGCAACAGCTTTTCCAAAGCCCGAAGTACAACCAGTAATTAAAATCGTTTTCTTCATAATATCTTATCGCGTTCTTTTATTATAAATTAAATGTTTGATGGCGTGATGGAATTTCTACACTTCTGAAACCTTTACTGCGAATACGATTCGCAAAATTTTGCTGCACATCATATTCACCATGCACCAAAAATAATTCTTTTACTTCCGTGGAATTTTGACAAGCCAGCCAATGCAACATATCCTCGTAATCGCCATGCGCACTCATACTTTTCATTTCACCAATTTCAGCATGCACTTCATGCAGTATACCAAAAATATTTACTTCAGTTGGCTTCAGTTTTAGCCTTCCACCCAGCGAATTTGGTTCGCAATATCCTACCATTAAAATAGTGTTCCTGCTATTCTCAATATTGTTGCTGATGTGATGTTTAACACGACCTGCTTCTGCCATGCCACTTGCACTAATTATCACGCAAGGTTCTCTTTTAAAATTCAGCAGTTTACTTTCCTCCACGGTTCTTACAAATCTTAATCCTTTAAACATAAACGGATCTTTATCCGACTTTAGCACTTCCTGCAGGCGATCATTAAAATTTTCGGGATGGCTCTCTACAATCCTCGTGGCTTCACGGCTTAACGGGCTATCAACATAATAATCCAAATCGGGCAACCGGTTTTCTGCTTCCAGCTGATTTAGTGCATACAATAATTCCTGGGTACGGCCAACACTGAATGCTGGTATAATCAGTTTTCCTTTTTTTTCGATGCAGGTATGTTTTACCCATTCCAATAAAGTATCAACCGACGTTACCTGCTTTTCATGCAACCTATCGCCGTAAGTACTTTCCATAATAATATAATCGGCTTGCGGGAATGCCTCAGGATTTTTTAAAATAACATCCTGGTAGCGGCCAATATCTCCACTGAATGTTACCCTTGTAAGTACACCTTTTTCTGTGATTTTCAAATGCACACAAGCGCTGCCAATTATGTGGCCGGCATCGGTAAACATGGCCTGCACGCCAGGCAATACATCAAACCATTGATCGTAGGCTCTTGGTTCCAGCAACGCTGAAGCAGCAAGCGCATCTGCTTCTGAATACAATGGCTGTACCAAAGGCTTGTGTTCTAAAAGCTTGTGTTTATTTACATACTTAATATCGTTGGCCTGTATGCCCGCACTGTCTTCCATTAAAATTGTCGCCAAATCTTTTGTGGCGCTGGTGCAGTACACCCGTTTTAAAAAACCATCTTTCACCAGTTTAGGTAGCAAACCGCAATGGTCAATATGTGCATGGCTAAGTATCATGGCATCTACCACCGCTGCATCGAAACCAAAATCACGGTTCAGCGTATCTGTTTCTTTGCCAAGCCCCTGGAACATACCGCAATCAAGCAATATGGTACGGCCATCGTTTAGCGTAATTAAATGTTTTGATCCGGTTACAGTACGGGCTGCGCCGTGGAATGTTATTTTCATATAGTAATTTAAAATCGTGAGTGGTCAGAGGTGAATGGTGAATAGTGAGTGGTTTTTCACTTTTCACTTTTCACTTTTTTCTTGTCAATTTCAACTTATCAACTATGCAACCAGGCAACTAATCAACCAGCTTATCTCGCACCAAACAACAAACTACCAATGCGAACCATGGTACTTCCTTCTGCTGTTGCAATAGTATAATCTGCACTCATGCCCATGGAAAGCGTGGAAAATTTACAGTTCTCAACAGACAGTGATGAATACTTATTGAAGATAGTCTTTAGTGAGCGTAATTCAGTACGAACCACTTCCATATCGTCACTAAAAGATGCCATGCCCATAAGACCACAAATTATAATATTTTTTAGCGGCTCAACGTTGTTTAAAACTTCTTTTAGTTCTGCTTCATCAAGGCCAAATTTTGTTTCTTCCTTTGCAATGTGGATTTGCAGCAGGCAATTGATCACCCTGTTATTTTTCTGACCCTGTTTATTGATCTCCACCAATAATTTTTCGCTGTCGACACCATGAATAAGATGTATAAATGGTGCAATGTATTTTACTTTATTACTTTGAAGATGACCAATATAATGCCAGCGAATATCCTTCGGCAACGCCTCTGCCTTTGCGACTAATTCCTGCACATAATTTTCCCCAAAATCGCGATGGCCCAGGTTGTACAAAGCCATAATGTCAGATTCTGGTTTAATCTTGCTTACTGCAACCAACGTTACATTTTTTTCAGCACAAAAAATGCTGATCTTTTTATACTGTTCGATGTTTATAGACATACTACGTGCATAATGTTGCCCTGCAAAATTCAGCTATTATGGTTTAAGCAGCGGGTTTGATTTACAGTGCTGATTTATACACTACTGCTGAATGGCTGCGCTGCCTGGCAGGTGCCACGCTGCGTGGCAGCCCGCCGCGGGCCGGGCCTGCAAGGGAGCGATCAAAAGCTGATTGATGCTATATGCTGAGAGCCCCAAAAGACAATGTAATTATTTAATACTGTTACAGCCAAAATAAACCTGCTAATGAAGCAGACGTTATTTTAAAATGGCTCTTCCGATTACAATACGCTGCACTTCGCTGGTGCCTTCGTAGATCTGTGTAATTTTTGCATCACGCATCAGGCGCTCTACGTGATACTCTTTTACATACCCGTAACCTCCATGAATTTGAACGGCTTCTGTGGTGGTCCACATGGCGGTTTCGCTGGCATACACTTTGGCCATACTG
This sequence comes from Phnomibacter sp., assembly GCA_046596065.1. Lineage (GTDB taxonomy): Bacteria > Bacteroidota > Bacteroidia > Chitinophagales > Chitinophagaceae > Phnomibacter. Next base: position 3,792 of record JBKJNG010000314.1, read on the forward strand.
CTGGCTAGCGCATAATCAAGATGCTCATCTTTTAACCAGGCGGCTTTCAGGCACATTAACCTTGAGGCTTCAATGCGGGTAGCCATATCGGCCAGTTTGAATTGTATGATTTGATGATGCATGATCTCTTTGCCGAACGCCTTGCGCTGCTTACTATAATCCAGGGCTAACTCATAAGCGCCACTGGCAATGCCAAGGGCCTGGCTGGCAATTCCAATTCGCCCGCCTTCCAGTGTTTTCATAGCAAATCTAAAACCAAAACCATCTTCACCAATGCGATTTTCTTTTGGCACAATTACATCCTGGAAAGAGATGCTATGCGTATCGCTGCCGCGAATACCAAGTTTGTTTTCCTTAGCCCCAACTGAAACGCCTGGCCAATTTTTTTCAACTATAAAAGTATTGATGCCGTGGCTTCCTTTTGCAGCATGGGTTTGCGCCATAACAAGGTATACCGATGCGCTGTTGCCATTGGTAATCCAGTTTTTTACACCGTTTAAAAGGTAGTGATCGCCTTTGTCTTCCGCGGTACAATGCTGTGAAGTTGCATCACTGCCAGCTTCAGGTTCGCTTAATAAAAAAGCACCAATATATAATTCATCATCTTTAATGCCTTGTGCAAGTGGCACGAGATATTTTTGCTTTTGTGCTTCGTCTGCATACTCCTGCAGACCGTAACAAACAAGGCTGTTATTTACACTCATGCATACACTAACACTCGCATCAATTTTACTAATTTCTTCCATGGCAAGCACATAACTAACGGTATCCATGCCGCTGCCACCATATTCTTCTTTCACCATCATACCCATAAAACCAAGTGCGGCCAATTGCTTTATTTGGTCTTTGGGAAATTTCTGCAATTCATCTCTTTCTATAACGCCGGGAAGGCATTCCTGCCTTGCAAAGTCGCGGGCTGCCTGCTTAACAGCCAGGTGTTCTTCACTTAATTGAAATGTCATAGTGCAATCTAATTAATAGATAATAGATAACCGCTGATTTACCATACTATTTCAGCAATGTTTACCGCTGCCAAATTAGGTAAATTGGTTGTGCCTGCTATTATTTGTGAGAGCGAAAAAAAATGATATCAAAAACCGCTAAACTTTACAGCTTTGTTTAAAATAAACGTCAATAAAAAATCGGTTTGGCTGAATAGAATTGCAATAATTTATGGAGCCGGCTTCAAGTACATAAGAGAACTGTAGTAAGGTTTGGAAGGGCTATACTTATCGTTTACAATAAAGTAGCCGCCTTTGTAATGCGCAATGCCTTCCCAGTTAAAGCCTTCGTACATAACCGGCATTTCGTATAGCGGCTTCCAGGTAAATTCGTTGCCATTAAAATAAATATCTACAAGCCGCGCATAATCATGAAAAGTTTTTCCGTTGTTCACCAATGAATAGCTAACCGTATCGGTAACAGACGGCCTGTTAATGGTATCTTTTCCACCGCCTTTGTAAAATGAGTTGATCGCAGTGTAATGATTTTTTCCAATACTTTTTAGATCGGAAATACGGTATGGCATACGGCTGATCTTAACCGAATCTTTCGAATTACTTTTTAAATTTTTATTGATTGAATACACATAATTATTACCTTCAAAATAATTGTATTCGAAGAAAAGCTGTAGCCTTTTTCTCTTTAATTCCATGCATTCGAAACTAGCGTTGTAAATGGCTTCCCCATTGGATTTTACGGGTTTCCATACAGCCAATAGTTTAGTGGTATCTAATACCACATTGTTATTTTTCAAACGCCCTTTAAGTATGAAACAATAAGCTGAAGCGGTGGTTGTTTCTACCGATAAAAAAACTTCTTTTCCCTTTATAACCATGGCTTCCAGCCCTTCGCAAACCTGGCCTTGCTGCAGCATTTTATTCACCAATTTATCGAAGCCAACAATAGCATGTTTCTGATAGGTTAATTGATAGGTTGTATCGTGGAAATAATGGTTAATGTCGGAAAGTTTTATAGAATACATTTTAGCTTCCTGTCCTTCCAGGATACGGCTTTCTGGCATCAGGAAAAATCTTCCCTTGTGAATATTCAGGCAGGAAAACTGGTTATCAAAATCTCTTAATTCGGCGGGCAATGCAATATTTTGAATGGTGAATTGCTGAAGCTGTGCCTTTGACGGTACCGTAATCAAATCCACAAAAAGGAAAAGAAAAACCTTGAAGAAATTCTGCATAGAAACCCGAGTTTGCATTTATAGTTCAAAGATATTTATTTCTGTTTTACAACTAATGATAACTGCCGGGCTTCCAGCGCATTTACAATTACAAGCTTTGCTACAGGTTTTTTAATGCCTCCCTGCGGCTTAGCGGTTTTAAAGTATGATTCACAACAAACGCCTTAACCCAACCCGGATTTGTTTTTGCATATTCGCGTAGCGCCCATCCAATTCCTTTTTGTATAAAAAACTCGTTGGAAGCGGCACAATTCAAAATATACTTTGCAAACAGTTTGGTATCTGTTTGTAATTTATATTTCTTCTGAAACAAAAGGCTGCTCCGTTGCAACCATATATTTTCCGAGCGGTTCCATCGTCCTGTAACGGGCTTAACCAGGTCAGGAAATAATCTAAAATAAGGACCTGTCCATTCGCTGGCAATATGGTCTATGGTATCCCACCAGCTTTTAGCAACTATACAAGCTTCTATCGTTTCTATAAATGATAGCTGCCATTGCTTTTTATACAGGGCTCCTAACTCAATCGCACAATATTGTAACTCCCGCTCTGATAACCACATTTCATTTATAACAGTTGCCAACTCTTCGTAGGGAGGTTTTTGATTGTTGGCAAGAAATAACTTAAACACCTGCCGCCGGGTTGCTGTATCAACCCCAATAAAAATAAACTGGTTGCGCATATATGCTTCTGCTCCAATTCTTCTTTCCCTTGCTGAAGATTGCTGTATTTGCTCACGAAGCTTAAAAACAAAAGACGAACTACTATTTTCAGGTTTCATGATTGGAAATTTTTAGTTGTATAAATTCAACATTTTGGTAAAATCATTAATAGCATCATTTTTATACAGCATTAAAAGAAATCAATTTCAGTCAAAAAAAAATAACAACAATTTCATTTTGATGGGTCAGATTTTCCACATTCATTAAATTACCATGCTTATAATTAATTGATTTTTAATCTGGCACTTTTTTTTCGATAAATAATCATGTAAGGCGATTTATAAGAATTTACAAGCTTGTCGGGTTTAGAGGAGATCGGGCATTACCAGGAGAAAACAGCAACTATAAAGCTTTACAGGTTTACACAGCAAATTGTACCAATAGCTCAAAGTTAAACAGGCCCGGGAACCTGTTTAAAACACGATCATCTTTCGTGGAGGTAATGGTATCTTTCACACGGAAGCCGAAAGCTTTAAAATTCTTTAAACTAAATGAAGGAAAAAAAATTAATCACCAGTAAAAAGTAAGGCATGCAACAAAATATGATATCAATTATCCAGGTTGGCGCAATACAGAGTGATCCGCCAAAAATAAAGACCGACAAAATTGATGATGCGATCTTAAATAAGCAGGATGACAATAGCTACGAAGAACCGGTTACCGACAATAACCCGAAAAAACAGGACAGCGATAAAGAAGAAAATAAGCAGGATGATTTTGAGTATACTGATTCCGGGGAATTTGAAGAAGCATCACCAATAACAAATACAGATACTGATAAAAACGAAGAATTTTTATAACCCCTTAAAATTAAACGATAGGTAAACTTTACTATGCAGGAAGATACAACAATAAAAACCGCCCCCGTAACGTCGGATATTCCATCAGAAAATACGGTTTGTTTGTATCCATTAATTCGAAGGCCGGATTGGGACAATGCTGAACATTATCACGCAAGTGGATTATGAGATATTGGCAATGTATTTAAACAAAGAATTGTTCACCAACCATGCTGGATATTATCAAACAATTCCCTGTTTTTATAAGCAGCAAACGGTATTTAATTTATGACGTAATTTCCTATC
>JBKJNG010000378.1:0-11851 GCA_046596065.1 Phnomibacter sp.
CCAGTGGTTTTAAACAAAGTAACCAAGTTTTATAAGAAGTTATGCCACTAGCTGCAACCCAAACTGTTGCACAATTCAAACACTTGTAACAAGTACCGCTGCGTACTGTAATATGCCCGCAAACATTACAGGCGGGTGCATCGCTTTGGTTTTGTTTTAAATGCTGGTTCATGGCCTGTGCTCCTGCATCTGTAGTTGTTGCTTTCATTGCTGCATTGCTATGTTGATGCGCTTTAGGTTTAAACGTATCTGAATATTTCGAAGGCTCATTTTTGGTAATTCTTACACTGCTTAATTCAGGAGAAGATTTTTTATCATTTAAAGCAACATCCTGCGCTGCGCCAAGGTATTCTACATCACTATCATCACCTAGATTTCCTATCTCCGGTTTATCCAGTACATGCACCAGGTCAGTACGGTTCAGGTATTCATAAGCCAGCGAGCGGAACACAAAATCTACCAGCGAAGTGGTGCTCTTGATGTTCGGATGATCCACCATGCCGGCTGGCTCGAACTTGGTAAAAATAAATTTTTCTACAAATTCATCCAGTGGTACCCCATATTGAAGACCAACAGAAACGGCAATTGCAAAACAATTCATCAGGCTGCGTAAAGTGCTGCCCTCTTTAGCCAGGTCAATAAAGATCTCTCCCAAAGTTCCATCACCATATTCGCCCGTACGCAAGAAAATTGCATTGCCATTTATCTTGGCTTTTTGAGTAAAGCCACGACGTTTAGCTGGTAACTTTTTACGTTCTACAATTTTTGCAAGCTGGCTTTTCAGCGTGGTATCGTGGCTGGCCTGCATGCGTTTCTGCACTTCCTCCAGCAATTCTTCCACGGTAAGCTGGCTAAGATCTACCATCTGGCTTTCGTTCGATTCAACAGCTGGGTCAGCACTTGCCTCTTCCGTTTGATTATCCGTTTTCTTTTTCTTTTCATCACTTTTATTGCTCAGTGGCTGCGACAATTTAGATCCATCCCGATATAGTGCATTCGCTTTCAGCCCCAACTCCCAGCTCATTCTATAGCATTCGGCAATTTCTTCAACGGTTGCCTCATTTGGAAGATTGATGGTTTTGCTGATAGCTCCACTTAAAAATGGCTGGCAGGCGGCCATCATTTTTATATGCCCGTAAGCGTGAATATAGCGCTTGCCGGTATCGCCGCATTTGTTGGCACAATCAAACACTGCATAATGTTCCTGTTTTAGATAAGGTGCATCTTCAATGGTCATTGTACCACAGATGTAAATATTGGATGCCTCAATTTGGTCTTCGGTAAAACCCAGCGCTTCCAACATGCTCCAGCTGAAGTCGTTGTAATCTTCGGGGTTAAAACCAAGGCGCTCCATACATGCATCGCCCAGGTTAAACTTGTTAAAGGCAAATTTTATGTGGAAAGCACTTGCCATACCGGCCTCCAATTTTTGTATTTCTTCCGCGATAAAACCTTTTGCGCTTAAGGTTTGAGGGTTTATAAAAGGCGCTCCGCTTAATGTGGCGGCACCTTTCGCATAGTTTACTATGGTTTCAATTTCCTTCTCATTGTAACCCAATTTGGCTAAAGCTTGTGGCACGCTTTGGTTAATAATCTTGAAATAACCGCCACCGCTTAGCTTTTTAAATTTAACCAGCGCAAAATCGGGTTCAACGCCGGTCGTATCGCAGTCCATTACCAAACCAATTGTACCGGTTGGTGCAATTACGGTGGTTTGTGCATTACGGTAACCATGTTGTTCGCCAAGCATAACCGCATCATCCCATGCTTTGCAGGCGGCTTTCAATAAATAATCAGGGCAAAATTTACTATTGATACCAACCGGCTTAATGCTCAACCCTTCTGTTGCCTCTACTGCATCGTACGCAGCAGCACGGTGGTTACGCATTACACGAAGCATATGTGATGCATTCTCTTTATAACGGGGAAAAGTTCCAAGCACCTGCGCCATTTCTGCCGAGGTTTTGTAAGCAACACCGGTCATGATTGCGCTGATGGCTCCGCCTATTGCACGGGCTTCTTCACTATCATAAGGAATACCACTAACCATTAACATGCTGCCAAGGTTGGCAAAGCCAAGACCAAGCGTACGGTAATCGTAGCTAAGCTGCGCTACTTCCTTACTTGGGAACTGTGCCATCAGAACCGAAATTTCCAATACCACGGTCCAAAGCCGGCAGCTGTATTCAAAACCCGCAACATTAAACAGAGTGGTTTCTTCATTAAAAAACCTGCGAAGGTTGGTGCTTGCCAGGTTGCAAGCGGTATTGTCGAGAAACATATACTCGCTGCATGGATTAGATGCGTTAATTCTACCACCTTCGGGGCAGGTGTGCCATTCGTTAATGGTAGTATCGTATTGTGTTCCCGGATCGGCACAACGCCAGGCAGCATAACAAATTTTATCCCAAAGCCCGCGGGCTTTTACCGTTTTAAAAGTGCGGCCATCGGTACGGGCTTTCAACGCCCAGTCGCCATCTTCATCGAGCACTTTAAAGAAATCGTTTGAAATACGAACCGAGTTATTGCTGTTCTGGCCGCTTACGGTGCGGTAAGCTTCCCCTTCATAATCGTTACTGTAACCCGCAGCCACCAATGCTGCTACTTTATCTTCTTCCCCCACTTTCCAGTTTACAAAATTTACAATTTCAGGGTGGTCTATATCGAGGCAAACCATTTTGGCCGCACGGCGGGTTGTACCACCGCTTTTGATTGCGCCGGCTGCACGGTCTCCAATCTTTAAAAAGCTCATCAAACCACTGCTTGTTCCGCCACCACTCAATCTTTCACCTTCGCCACGAATGGTACTGAAGTTGGTTCCTACCCCACTACCATATTTAAAAATTCGGGCTTCACGAAGCCATAGATCCATAATACCGCCATCGTTCACCAGGTCATCATCTACACTTAAAATAAAACAGGCGTGGGGCTGTGGCCTTTCGTAAGCCGAGGTTGAACGCTTTAAAATATCATCTGCCTGGTCAACAAAATAATGCCCTTGCGGCTTGCCGGTGATGCCGTAACTACTATGCAAACCGGTATTAAACCACTGCGGGCTGTTTGGCACACAGGCCTGATTTAAAATGCTGTAAACCAATTCTTCGTAAAAAATCTGTGCATCAGCTTTTGTATCAAAATAACCATATTTCTCGCCCCATTGCCGCCAGCAATCGGCCATGCGATGTGCCACCTGCTTACCCGAAGTTTCTCTTCCCAACGAACCGTCCGGTTGCGGAACACCTGCCTTACGAAAATACTTTTGAGCAAGGATATCGGTTGCAATCTGGCTCCAATGGTTGGGTACTTCCACATTATCCATTTGGAAAATGATTTTCCCTGATGGGTCCTTTATCATGGAGGTGCGGTAATCGTACCCGAACATATCATAAGGCGTTGTACCTTCTTTGGTAAAGCAACGGTTGAAGGTGAGACCTTTATGGGTATTTTTTTTAGCGGCCATAGAGAAGATTATTTGTCTTTTGAGAATAAAAAATGTGGTATTATCGAATTGTTAACGTGGAAGACGAAAATATCTTTTCGAAGGAAAGAAACCCAGTTAATAATTAGCACACTTTGTGGAAAAAACATGTGGATTACTAAGCAAAGCAGCGCCCCTGTTAGGTCGCAGGATTTTTCAACACAGGTGTGAAGAAATTGAATAAAATTTTTCGTTGAAAAAAGATTAAAACGAGCGATGGAGCGAAATTATTGAAAGTATAAAATTGTTTTTATGGCTTGGCAAATACACAAACCCTAAAACAACCAGTTAGCAACACATGCAGCCATTGAAATAATTTGGCATGTATGCTGTAAATGGTCGCGGTAGCTTTAACACTGCATTATGATACCGGAAGAGAATGAACATAATTATTGATAAACCTGTTTCTACAGTTAAAATGCTTGCTAAGCGGATGATTGATTCGAAAATTTTTTTGCAGTTACAATCTGGTTTAGTTTTATTGCAGTTGGCTAATGCGGGCCATTTAGCATCAATGCACGGACGATTGTTGGATATAAACTTAGGGGCCTATAACAATGAAGCATAAAAGCGCATACTATTGGTATTGCCAGCTTGGCGGCTGGGGATTATTCATTTTAATATTTACTTTCTTTTATTTCACCCAGCGTACTGATCCGCAGGATTATCCCTTCTATTTTCATGTAATATTTTTTGAAGCCATTACAGGTCTCGTTGTTACCCATTTTATGAGGTACCTGATCAAAGAGGCAAAACTGCTTTCATTGTCCATTCAAAAGCAGGTTACCTGGCTATTCATCATCACTTTTTCATTCGCCCTTATTTACAATAGTCTTGTTGTGGTGGTGGAGCAGGCCCGCGGTTGGGAACCCGGTTACTATTCCTCCGCATCTTTCACCCAAAAATGGTTCAGAACCCTGCCCGGCAGCCTGCTGTACTTTATCATCTGGAGCCTTCTTTACTTTACTTATCATTATGTATCCAGCACACAACTGCAACGCATTAACCAGATAAGGCTCGAAACGCTGGTAAAAGAACTGGAATTGAAAACCATAAAGGCGCATATTAACCCGCATTTTATTTTTAATGCCCTCAACAGCATTAGGGCGCTGGTAGATGAAAGTCCGCAGCGTGCCCGCACTGCTATTACCGAACTCAGTCATTTGTTACGCAGCAGTATGAATGCCGATAAGGACGAGCTGGTGCCACTGGACAAAGAAATATCGATCGTGAAAAACTACCTCGCTCTTGAACAAATCCGTTTTGAAGACCGGCTGAAAGTAACCTTTGAGATAGACAAGGATACCCTTAGCCAGCAGGTGCCACCGATGATGCTGCAAACGCTGGTTGAGAACGCTATTAAACATGGCATCAGTAAAGAAATGCTCGGCGGCCATATTAATATAGTGTCAGACTTTGTAGGCGACCACCACGAGTTGGTCATTCGCAATACCGGCAAAATGAATGGCACAGGCGATAGCGAAGGCTTTGGATTAAGCAGTACCCGAAACCGGCTGCACCTTTTGTTCGGCAAAGCAGCGAGTTTCGAAATAAAAGATATTGGAACCAATGAGGTTGAGGCAAGGGTAACAATGCCAGTCAGAATTTAAAGATCTTTGATTTCTGATCTCTGATTTGTGCGGGTCGGAGATTTTTCAAAAAATCGAATATTTCTCTCTTACCGACTTTTCTGTCAGCTAACTTTTCAAACAATCAAACCTTTATTCTTTATAAACTTTAAATACTTTCACATCCACATATCTACATCATGACCAAACGTGCCATAATAATTGACGACGAGCGCCTTGCAAGAACCGAGTTGCGCAAACTATTACTTGATTTTCCAGAAATTGAAGTGGTGGAAGAAGCAGCCAATGTAGAAGAAGGGTTAGATAAAATCGACCAGTTTAGTCCCGATATTATTTTTCTTGACATTAATATGCCGGGTAAAAGTGGATTCGACCTGCTGCAGGAACTTGACCGTACACCGCATGTAATTTTTACAACCGCATATGATGAGTACGCAGTAAAAGCATTTGAGGTAAATGCACTGGATTACCTGCTGAAACCAATCGAGCCAAAAAGACTCGCCGACGCCATTCATAAAGTAAATGAGCTTTTCCTAAAAGAAAACCAGGCAATTCAGGAATCAGCGAACAAGGGCTTATTGGGCGAAAGCGACCAGGTTTTTGTAAAAGATGGTGAGCGTTGCTGGTTTGTAAAACTGGGCGATATCCGTTTGTTTGAAAGCGTTGGCAATTATGCCAAAGTGTTTTTTGGCAACAATAAACCACTCATCTTAAAATCGTTGAATGCATTGGAAGAAAGGCTGGACGAGAAGATTTTTTTCCGGGCAAACCGCAAACACATTGTAAACCTCCGCATGGTTGATAAAGTGGAATCGTACTTTAACGGTGGGTTGATGCTGGAATTAAAAGGTGGCGATAAGATTGAAGTGAGCCGCAGACAAACAGTTAAGTTTAAAGAGATGATGAGCCTGTAGGAAATCTCTGACATGTGTGATCTCTCATTTATAAACATTAAAAGAAGTTGCATTTAAAAGATGCGGCTTCCTTTTTTCCCTTAGCCAAATAGAGAGCCGTTTTAGAATGCGTTACTGGCGATCAATAATCAATTCTCCGTTATCTATTATACTTTAATCTTTAACAGCGCATTTCATTTCTATTTCTGAAAATTTGTGCTTTAAAAGTTTTTTTTAAAATGAACAAACAACCGCCTTCGCTTGCCTTTTGTATCCTAATGGATATTATCGGTTGCGCTACCTATGCTGTTCCTTTTTTTGGTGAGTTTGCCGACATTATCTGGGCACCAATTTCCGCATTTATTTTCTATCGCACATTTGGAGGATGGAAAGGCGCATTCGGCGGCGTATTTAATTTTGTGGAAGAGCTATTACCCGGCATGGATTTTATACCAACATTCACCATCACCTGGTTATGGCAATATGCAGGAAGAAAGAAGCTGCAGCCATTCATAAAATTATCTTCGAAATAAAAATAAACCGGATTTCTACTCCGGTTTTTTTATTTACACGCAAATTATACTATGAGATTTTACGCCTTTTTAATTTTCATTTTTTTACTGAGTTGTGGTTCAGCACAAAAAGTTAAACAAGCTATTAATGTAAACGATGTACAAAGAATTGAAGCCACACTTAGTGACGATTCGATGGAAGGCCGCAAAACATTTACAGCTGGTATTAATAAAGCAGCGGCATTTATTTCGAATGAAATGAAACAAACGGGTTTACAGATTTTTAATAATTCAAATGGCTATTTACAATCATTTGAAATGATAAAACCAGAGCAAACAAATGCAGCCGTAACCATTGGTGATAAAACGGTAAATGCTGAAAATATTATTTGTGTTGCAACTAACACTAACGTTTCGTTTACAGATGCCGACAATTATAAAGTTGTGCGCATTCATAAGGGCGATAATTTCAGAGCGGTTGTTACGCCGTTAATTGGTATAAAAGAAAATATGCTGGTGTTAATTGATAGCAGTTTTAGCTGGAGCTTTAAAGGACTTCAACGTTGGAAATCCGCTGTTTTTCCGCAGGAAAATAACCAGGTATTTGTACTAACAGATAATGCTGATGCTACCAATTACAGTGTAAACATTGTTCAACAAAACAAGATTTTAAAATTGGCCAACATCGTTGGGTTGTTGCAAGGAAAAACAAAGCCAAATGAATATGTTATCTTTTCCGGTCATTATGATCATCTAGGGTACAGCAAAGCAGATTCAACTGGCGACTCATTGTATAATGGCGCAAACGATGATGCGTCAGGCGTCACAGCCATGCTGATGGTTGCCAAATATTACAAGGCTTTAAACAACAACAAACGCTCTATTTTATTTGTAGCATTCACCGCAGAAGAAATGGGCGGATATGGATCAAAATATTTTTCGGAACATTTAAATGCCGATAGTGTAGTTGCTATGTTTAATATTGAAATGATTGGTACCGATAGCAAATGGGGATTAAACTCCGCATATATAACTGGTTACGAAAAATCGGACATGGTGAAAATTCTTGAAAAAAATCTTGCGGGATCTCCCTTTACTTTTTACCCCGATCCTTATCCTGAACAAAATTTATTTTATCGCAGCGACAATGCAACGCTTGCAAGGAAAGGTGTGCCTGCGCATACCATTTCAACTTCAAAAATGAATAATGAACCGCACTATCATAAACCAGGTGATGAAATAGAAACACTGGACATGAAAAACATGACAGAAATAATTAAATCAATTGCCCTTAGTGCACAAACTATTATTAACGGAACAGACACACCGACAAGAATTGAAGTAAGCGAACTGCGACAATGAATGGTGAGTGCTGAATCGTTGATCCGTGAATCGTGAGTGGTGGCGATTCCGCAATTAAACTTGAGGTAATGTTTTCAACCTTTCACTTTTGACCTTTCACTTTTGCCCCCCTTTGACCGTCAACCATGAACCATCAACAATGATCCATCAACTACTAATGCATTGCTTCCGCCAAATCAAGTTTATTTTTCTTATTTCCTTTAACCAATAACACAAAGGGAACACACAATAGAAAAATTACACCAAGATAAAAAAACACATCCATGTAAGATAGTACCGCGGCCTGCTTGGTAACGGCGTATTCCAATGTTTTATAACCTGATTTTAAAGCAACATCCGGCGACATTCCCTTATTTATAAAATTATGCTGAAGGCCAGCAATGCGTTGTTGCACTGCTGCATCGTTTACATTTAATTTGCTTACCAAATCGCTGCGGTGTACCATGTTTTGCCGCGACATAAATGTTGTAATAAGCGCTACGCCAAACGATCCACCCAATTGCCGCATCATTCCTGTAAACGCAGCTCCCTGCCCTATCTGCTGCCCTTTCAAGGTAGATAACGAAAGCGTTGTAATGGGGATAAACAACATGCCCATACCAACCCCCCTTACAATCAGCATCCAGAAAAATGCATTTTCACTTGTGTTGGGGGTAATTATTTTATAACCCCAAAATGTAAACGCCGCGAATAAAAACATACCGCCTGCAACAAGGTATTGTTGTGGAACGCCCTTCTGTAAAAGATTACCAATAATTGGCATCATAAACGCTGTGGTAAGTGCCGCAGGGACCATTAACATGCCCGGTTGCTGGGCCGTCCATCCTAACACAGATTGTGTGTATAGTGGAATAATAAATGTAGATCCATACAAACCAAAACCAAGTATAAAAGACATAATAGTACCTACACGCAGATTGCCATTTCTAAATACCCTTAGTTCAACAATCGGATTTCGAAAACGCAATTCACGCCAGATAAAAAAGAAAGCGCCAAGTGTTGCAGTAATGGAAAGCAGAATAATAACTTCACTCGAAAACCAATCATCATCCTGACCTTTTTCCAATACATATTGCAGGGAACCAACAGCAAGTGCCAGTAACGCAATACCCAGCCAGTCGACGTTTTTGGCCAAAGATTTCTCGCCATATTTTGGACTACGTACGAATTGCAGGGTAAGTAAAGTTGCAATTACACCAATGGGAATATTAATATAAAATATGTAGGGCCAGGAGGCATGGTCAACAATATACCCGCCTAACGGTGGTCCCAATGTCGGACCGATGATTACACCCAAACCATAAATGGCCTGTGCCATTCCCCGCTTTTCAACGGGGTAACTTTCGGTTATGATTGTTTGCGATGTTACCAATAAAGCACCGCCACCAAGGCCTTGTATGAAACGAAAAATAACGAGTTCCCAAATATTGGTTGCATTACCGCAAAAAAACGAGAATACCGTGAATATCATGATAGATGCAGCGAAGTAATTACGTCTTCCAAACTGCCGGGATAGCCAGCTGGTCATGGGTACAATAATTACATTACCAATTGCATATGCGGTGATTACCCAGCCTACCTCGGTAAGCGTTGCACCAAGGTTACCACGCATGTCGTTTAATGCAACGTTTACAATAGTGGTATCCACAATTTCGAGCAGGGCGCAAAAGATTGCGGTGATGGTTATAATCACCCTTCGCGAGCCATACTCTACCAATGAATTTGCCTGTGGCATCATATAGTTAGATCTTTTAAAGTGAGTGGTGAATGGTCAGTAGTGAATAGTGAGTGAATACAGGTGAATTGTCATTAAGTGAATATTTGTGTGAGGGAGCGATGAATAAAATATGCAAATGATTAAATAATTAGTTAAGCATTCAAAACTTTAAATGAATATCTTAATGAAAAGTGATGATTAACTGTGTAATTTTTTCAGTGAGACCTCTAAGCGAGTACGATGACTATTAGAATTACAAAAGCTGGATAACAAGAAATATTTAAAATAACGAAGTGACGAACATTATCCCAAAAATACCCCCACTCACTATTGACTATTGACAACTGACAATTCACAATTCACTACTGAACACTCACTACTCACCCTGTTAATTCAAATGCACATCAACGCTTACATTCATACCCGCACGCAATTGTTTCAATATGCTGTCAGGCTGATTTACAAACTCTATTTTAACCGGTAGGCGCTGCACCACTTTTACAAAGTTTCCGCTTGCATTATCGGGAGGCAGCAGCGCAAATTTTGCGCCGGTTGCAGGAGCAAATGAAGTAAGCTTCGCTTCGAAATCATGACCAGGAAATGCATCGGCATGCACGATGACTTTCTGGCCAACACGCATTTTTTCAAATTGTGTTTCTTTAAAGTTTGCCACTATCCAGATATCCTGGTTAAGCACAATGCTAAAAAGTGATTGACCCGCCTGTAAATACTGCCCTTCCTGCACATTCACTTTCGAAATAAGTCCCGACTGTGGCGCAGTAACTACTGCATAAGATAAATTCAATTTAGCATCTTCAATATCAACCTGGCGTTGTTTAATAGTTGCATTTACTACACCAACTTGTTGCGAAGTAGCATTGCTTTGAGAAGCGACAACACGTGTTTGTGTAGCAGCTTGCTTTTGTTGCTGTGTTAAAACATCCAGCTGTCTTTCTGATGTTTGTTTTGCAGCAAGTGCCTGCTCATATTGTTGCTGCGTTACGCTGTGGTCTTTTATAAGATTGGCGTAACGTTCATAATCCTGTGTGGCACGCCATACCGTTACTTTAGCAGCTTCAATTTGCGCACCCACTGTTGATACACCTGCCTGCGACGACGCGATATTTGTTTGGGAGGCACGTGTAGTTGCCTGTGCTGCAGTAAGATTACTTTCTGCTGTTGCCAGTGCAGCTTCCGCCTGGTGAAGCCTAACCAGCAATTCTCTGTTATCAAGTACAAGCAAGGTATCACCGGCTTTTACATACTGGTTATCCTTAACTCTTACCTCGTTTATATAACCGGAAATGCGTGGTATAACAGGGCTGATATTTGCTTCCACCTGCGCATCATCTGTTTCTTCATGATGTTGTGCATGCACATATTTAGTAACACCAAACCAGCCACCGAATATTACCAGCAAGGCGAGGACAATAATAAAAACTTTGTTAGATTTTTTTGGCGGTGCAGTGGGTTTTACTTCCACTGTAGTAATGTTATTTTCAACTTTATTTTCCATGAGATTTATTTTATAAATACTTAGTATGACGATTATTGTTTGGTATATAATAAGCCCGCTGTTTGTTGCAATTTGCTATAAGCAACAACCCCATCAGTTTTAGAGAAAGTATAGTTTAGCTTAGCTTGTAATTGTGCAACATCAGCGTCCAGTAAATCGGTGGTAGTAGCTAAACTGTTATCGTATTTATTCTTTGTGATCTTATAATTTTCTACTGCCTGATCAACCGCTTTTGCATATACTTCAATCTTTTTAACGCTTAACAGGTATTGCTGGTAAACTCGGTTTATCTGCAATTGAACATTATCCTGAAGCATGGCTTCGTTTGCAACCAGTTGTTGCTCCACGGCTTTTGCACGCTGCACTTTTGCATCAGTTTTCCATAAAGATGAAAGACTGTATTTTACACCAACACCTACATTAATAATGTTTGTTGCACTTAATAAATTAGGCACATCAACTGCCGCATATCCACCGGTTAAAGCAATGTTTGGATAGTATTCGGCTTTTGCTGATTTTATACCTGATTGCGCTGCTTTTTTGCGATAGCTAAGCGCTTCGATATCCTTTCGATTTTGCAGTGCGAGTTTCTCGTAATCTTCAATGGTTTTCAACTGTATGTTCTGCTGTAAACTAGCTGAGTCGGGTGTTATAGTTGTTTGTCTTGGAAGCCCGAGCATAATGGTCATATTTATATTTGCCAGCTTATAGTTATTTTCTGCGTCCAATACTGCCAGTTCTGGATTCGAGGCTTGCAATTCCGCTTTTAAAAGATCATTTCTTG
>JBKJNG010000496.1:0-2563 GCA_046596065.1 Phnomibacter sp.
TTCATATAGCAATCGTATTTGAACAATAACAAAGTGCTCTTCTGGAGTGTTGTGGTTGCCCTCGGGGGATTTCTTTTCGGTTTTGATACCGCTGTTATATCAGGCGCCGAACAATCCATTCAACAATATTGGTCGCTTAGCCCCTTTGAGCATGGGCTTACCATTTCAATTGCATTGATAGGAACCATCTTTGGAGCACTAACCGGTAGTATTCCTTCCGACAGGCTGGGCCGGCGAACCACCCTTATTATCATTGCGGTTATTTACCTGGTGGCATCCTTGGGTACAGCGGTTGCCTCCAATTGGTATCTTTTCCTTGCCTTTCGCTTTATGGGTGGCATAGGAGTAGGAGCATCTTCTGTTACAGCCCCGGTTTACATTTCGGAAATCTCGCCGGCTGCCTCCCGTGGGAAAATGGTAGGTATGTTCCAGTTTAATGTGGTTTTCGGTATAGTTATTTCCTATTTATCAAACTACCTGATTGGTAAAGTGATGCCCGGCGGTTCATCCTGGCGTTTTATGCTTGGCATCCAGGCCATTCCATCCGCCCTGTTTTTAATATTACTGCGCTTTGTACCTGAAAGCCCACGCTGGCTCGTATTGCGGAAGGGTAAACTTGAAAGTGCCTCAAAAACACTTCAA
Organism: Phnomibacter sp.; assembly: GCA_046596065.1. Classification (GTDB taxonomy): domain Bacteria; phylum Bacteroidota; class Bacteroidia; order Chitinophagales; family Chitinophagaceae; genus Phnomibacter. Next base: position 643 of record JBKJNG010000496.1, read on the forward strand.
ATAATTAACCCTCTAAACTTTCAGCAGGAATTGGAAAACATCCAGAAAAACGATGTTGCTGAAAAAGCAATGGGTCATTCCGATCAGCTGCTTACGGGTAAAAATAAACTGCCCATTTTTCTTGCGGTAACATTTGCCGTTTTTAACCAGGTTTCAGGCATTAACGCTATTATATATTATGCGCCCCGCATTTTTGAAATGACGGGTCTTGGTAAGGATTCGGCGCTACTTTCCACTGTAGGAATAGGTATCGTAAACTTTTCTTTCACCCTGCTCGCCATCAATTTTATTGATAAAATTGGCCGCCGAACGTTAATGCTAATCGGCTCTATAGGATTGATAACCACACTTGGGCTGGTATCCCGGGCATTTTATACCCAGGATTTTGGTGGTTGGGATGTAACAGTTTACCTGCTCTTGTACATCGCTTTTTTTGCCTTTAGCCAGGGTGCAGTTATTTGGGTTTTTATTTCAGAAATTTTTCCCAACCAGGTTAGGGCCAAAGGTCAAACGCTTGGAAGTTTTACCCATTGGGTTATGGCTGCGGTGGTTGCGTTTTCCTTTCCCATTTTAGCCGAAAAAGTCGGCGGAGGCCACACTTTTCTATTTTTTGCTATCATGATGGTGCTTCAGCTGCTGTTTGTATGGCGCATAATGCCAGAGACAAAAGGCAAGTCGCTTGAGCAAATCGAACGAACACTGGTATTGCATTGATACATTAAAAAACGATTGTTATGATTGAAAAATCAAAGACTGTAGAAGTTGTTTGCTTTGGCGAATTGCTATGGGACGTGCTGCCCGACCACGCCCTTCCCGGCGGCGCACCTATGAATGTTGCCTACCACCTGAACAAGCTTGGACGGAATGCAACCCTGATAAGCCGGGTTGGCGATGATGAAAAAGGCAGGGAGCTGGTTTCCATTTTACAAGGCCATGGGCTGGATACTGGTTTCATACAATTGGATAAAGAACATGTTACTGGTATTGTGCCTGCTGCCCCAAATGAATTTGGAGAAATGCAGTACGAGATCGTAAAACCCGTAGCCTGGGATTTTATCGCCCGGAAAGAGGCCAATATCAAACTGGTGCAGGAGGCCGGATACTTTGTATTTGGCAGCCTGGCTGCAAGAAGCCGCAGGTCAAAGACTTCACTATTGCAGTTGCTGGAAAACGCCAATAAAAAAGTGCTTGACATTAACCTGCGCCCACCGCATTTTAATAAAAGAATCATTACCGAACTACTGGAAAAAGCAGACATCATCAAAATGAACCAGGCAGAACTGGAATTGATCACCGGATGGTTTGCCAGCTTCAAAAGCCTGGAAGACCGGATGGAGGTGGTACAGGAACGTTTTAATATTTCCACCCTCATTGTAACACTTGGAGCGGATGGAGCGCTGCTTCTGAAAGAGGGCCATTTATACAGCCACCCGGGTTTTAAAGTACAGGTAGCAGACACAATTGGCAGCGGGGATTGTTTTCTGGCAGCATTCATCAGCCAAATGCTGGCTCAGAAACCGCCTGTGGAGACGCTGGAGTTTGCCAGCGGTGTAGGCGCCTTTATAACTTCTAAAAAGGGTGGTTGCCCGGCTTACAAACTTTCGGATATCCCATTTATTTCATCTGTAGCTGATCCTGTTTCTTAAATACAAAGGCACGAACCTGTGCTGTAATTCTCAAGTGCATTATTAATAAATATAAATCAACCAAACAATTTTCAAAACCAAAAAAAGCCGTTATGAAAAAGACAGTCCTTTTAGTACCGCTACTGTTTATGATGCTTTTCAGCATTGCGCAAACGTCAGCAGTTTCGGGTACCGTTGTAAGCAAAACCGGTAGCGCTCCCCTTGTAGGCGTTACGGTAAAGTCTAAAGACAAATCTGCTGTTACAAACAGTGAGGGGAAATTTACCATCAGTGCA
>JBKJNG010000580.1:0-3098 GCA_046596065.1 Phnomibacter sp.
TGTGGTCATACCAATAATATCAAGCAGTAACATAACTCATTAAATTGATACATACAATACCCAATTTTTAAATACCTGCTTTGCATTTATTGTCGCTTCGTTGCGGTTAGTAATTAAGTTTCCTTCCATTACGTTTCATACTGTTTTATATTCCCCATACCTTTCTTTATTTCGTGCCATCTAAAATCGGCAAGGTCCCAGTTTTGGTTTTTGCCCGCAAACCAAAGTTTTGAAGGATGCACTTGAATGCCCTATATAAACTCAAAAGCGAGATCGGGTAATATCTTCCGTTGGTTCGCACCATCCCCAAATTTTGCAATCGCTTTTTTGTTGCAACACCATGGCTGCGCATAATGGCCGGCAAACTAATATTAGCTTTTGAAAAAGAAAAAGATAAAAAAGGCTGCTAAGTAAAAATGCCTTCGGGAAAAATTGCTTTATAGCTTATCGTTGTTTTTTGCAGCTGCAATTTAGCATGCATGCAGAATGGCAACACTAACTATTTGTTCTGGCTGCGTTAATTTATTTACCAGAACAATTCGTCGGGCACCCATCATCTCTACCCTATATCTTAGCGCTATGAAGACAATCGGAATTATTGGTGGTCTCACCTGGCTATCAACGCTTGAATATTACAAACTGATTAACCAACTCACCAACGAGCGTCTTGGTGGAGTAAGTTCTGCAAAAATTATACTTTATTCGGTAGAATTTGAAGAGATAAAAACACTTACCACGGCGGGTGATTGGGATGGCATTGCAACCATTATTTGCGATGCTGCTTCCAGGCTCGAAAAGGCAGGTGCAGATTGCTTGATGATTGGCGCTAATACCATGCATAAAATTGCTGAAAGCATCCAGGCGGCGGTTACAATTCCGCTTATTCATATTGCAAAAGCAACCGCAAACATTGTAAATGAAAGTGGCATAACAAAAGTTGCTTTACTGGGCACAAGGTATACCATGCAATTGCCGTTTTACCGCGACATTTTGCAAGCCAATGGTATTGAAGTTTTAATTCCTGCACAGGAGGATATAGAATGTATAAATACGGCCATTTATGAAGAAATGAGCAAAGGTATTTTTAGTGCGCAAACCAAAGAAAAATTTCTGGCAATAATTGAGGATTTAAAAAAAGAAGGAGCGAAGGGTGTAATAATGGGGTGTACAGAAATTCCTATTCTTTTAAAAGGGGAGCAATGTAGCATTCCCTTCTTTGATACCACACTTATTCATTCAAAAGCAGCTGTTGATTTTGCATTACAACAGATACGCGTGTAATAAAAAATGACAAGGACATTTGCGTAGCATGGAGGATTTAATTTTGAAAATAATACTCCTTCAATTTTTTTATTCTTTGGTAGCTACCGTTTATGTTTATTCTTCGGCGATGTATCAGTCCGTAAAAAAATCCAGCTATTGTTCCAACTTCCACACTATAAGCAGCACCTTTTGCCCATTCTCCAAAAGAATCATAAAAAGGGTCTTTGCTTAAAAAACTTAATCCAGATATAATGATTAAACCAACGCCAATTGCTGCCCCGCCCAGTGTTTGTGAACCAATCTGTCTTCCCCGGGTGATGGTAACCGTTTTGATGTACTCAAGATCTATGCGGTAATTATCATTTTCCGGTCTCAGGTAATAATGCTGCAGTTCTGCCGGAGGATTGTACTGGCTGGCATCAAGTACAATACAATCATAGGCAATTCTCACCATACGGCCTTTAAATTTATTGCCATCAAAGGCTTCAATGGTAATGTTTGCGTGTTTTTTATGCCTCGTTTCAGCAGTGGAATAATTACCTGTTGTTTGTGCGGTTGAAATGAATGTGGTTATTATAAAAAGTAACAAACCAATAATCCTGTTCATAAACTTTCATTTTTAAGTACGCCAAATTTTTTCTCCAGTGATCAAACCCGGTTGATTACAGGCTAAAAGCAAAAGTGATATAAAAAATTGCGATTAACTCCAATACCAAATGTATTAAAACCGATTCATCATAAAGTATTTACCCTTAAATGCCAGACTAATTTACAACGAAAAGAGATTTCGGTTTCGTAAATACACAATCATTGCCTAGCCTCTTTTCCGGGCATAAAAATTATAAACCTGCAAACCAGTTTCCGCCTAATAAAAAATGACAAACAACTTAGAGATGAAGGCAATGTTTTTAAAGCTCATTTATTGCACTCTTAAAAGAAAAAAGGAAAAGATGGCGTAAATTTGCCCGACTGTCTGCATGTTATGTAATTTACATGTCCTGCATTTTCAGGATAAGTAAATTTCAGAAAATATAATTCATATTTCTTCAATCATTTTTTCATATCATTTTTATGGCACTTATTATTTTAGGTATTTTAATCGTGGTTATTGTTGGCGTTATCGGTCACTCTAATCCACAGGCTGCAAAGTTTGCACCAGTTGGCCGCATTATCGGGGTTATCGTTTTTGCTATCGGAATTCTTACGGCCTGCATCGTGCAGATAGATGCCGGCCAGGCTGGCGTAAAAGTGCTGTTTGGTAAAGTGCAGAACGAAGTGCTGTTTAGCGGGTTGCATTTTATAAATCCTTTACTTGATATTCAGAAGGTGGATGTGCGCACAGAAAATTACACCATGAGTGGCGTACACGACGAAGGTGATAAAGCCGGTGATGATGCCATCAAAGTATTAACAGCAGATGGCCTTGAAGTAACAATTGACCTTACTGTATTGTACCGCGTAGTTGCCAGTGATGCGCCGCGTTTGCTACAGGAAACAGGTTTTGATTTCAGGGATAAAATTGTGCGGCCGCTTACCCGAACTAAAATTCGTGACAACGCTGTTTATTACCAGGCAATAGAATTGTACAGCACAAAAAGAGATGAATTTCAAAGCCGTATTTACAAAGGGATTGAAGTTGATTTTAAAAAACGTGGCCTCATGCTGGAGCAATTGCTTGTTCGTAATATCACGCTGCCCGCCTCTGTAAAAGCCACCATCGAACAAAAGATAAACGCGGAACAAGATGCACAAAAAATGCAGTTTGTTTTACAGAAAGAAACACAGGAAGCACAACGCAAAAGAGTAGAAGCACAGGGCATTGCCGATTACCAGCG
>JBKJNG010000509.1:0-7388 GCA_046596065.1 Phnomibacter sp.
CTGACCGTTGGCATACATTTTGTGCCTTTCCATTGCTTTTCTAAAAGTTGTTAGGTTTTAGTCAGCCCTGGTTTCTACCAGGGCTTTTTTTATGTCATACTGCAATAAAAAAAATCAGAAAATTAAACAGTTGTTTTTCATAACAAGCACTTGCGGCAAGGGGGCCGTTACGTAATTATAAGAATACATCACCAATTATTAATTGATGCGTTTGTTGTCATAACCTGGTGACAGTGATCTATTACTTCAGCTAAATGATGTTTGTTTTTAATTTTTTGGAAATGGGCGATGGGTGTTGGTCAAACAATGTCTTAATTTTAAAACCCGAATAGCCTTAAAATAGTAGCCTGCAGATGATTTAAAACTGAATGCTGAAAATTGTTTACCGTCCTGATTCCTTTCTCTTATTGTTGAGCGAAAGGAAGTCAATTAAAACAATCTCTTCCTGGTTGTAAACCTGTTGCCGGGCAAAAGCTATACTTCACTATTGTTTAAAGCCATATGCCTTGGAATTAATCTTTTGATAAAACTGCTTTTTTATGCCATACACTGATATTAAATTTAAGAGTTTTGACAGCTGCAGAAACTGGCGGTAAATCGTCGCCTATACGGAGACATCGACTGGCATTCATTTTAATTAAAGGAGATAAAATCTATGGAAGACATTGCCAAAATACTCTCTGAAAAAATAGAAAAATCCCAGGCCATACTGGCTAACTGGCGTGATCCTCAAACTAGGTTAAGTGATAAAGAGGCCTTGCAGCAACTCAACAATATTTTGGATATTAGTGTTTTAACCGCCCTTAAAGAGTTAGACGAGGTGCGTAAATTACTTGCAGCACGTACCAAAGTATAAAAATGGCAGGCTTCCAACCGGCGGATATTCAATTTGGCCACTGTCAATTTGGTTCAATAAACATGTTAATAGCTCCATTGGGGCTGGTGCCCGAATTCCTGCTCTCCGCTGATACCCTATAAAGAAATTATACGATCATTTAAATAAATCCTGGTATTGGCTAAAAGTGAAAAAGCGGCGTCGCCAACTCGATTCGGTAGCCCCGTTTCTTGAAGTATTCGAACAAGATAATTGCCCACACTTTTAAAATTTTGGACATAAAAAAGCCTGAAACGTAATATAGATAAACGTTTCGGGCTTTTTAAAAGCTGTAGGGGGAGGAGTCGAACCTCCACGAGGCAGTTGGCAAAGCACATCAATTGTATGGGCAGCTAACCCAAACCTACTGGTGGTCAACCCCAGTCGGTCCTGCTGCAGCAGGATCGGCGTTATGCAGTGTTTATCCCGTGATCCCCACCCTCGAGACAAGAGGGTATGTCTGCCAGTTTCATCACCCCACAATAAACGCTTTAAAGAACAAAACAGCAACATTCCACAGTGGAAGAAATGTTGCTGTTACCAAATAAGCTGTAGGAGAAGGAGTCGAACCTTCACGGAGCAGTTAGCAAAACACAAAGTTTAGTGGTCAACCCTGGTCGGGTCGTTCCGCAAAACGGAACGGCACGGCTCTATGTTCTGTTTATCCTGTTATCTCCACCCCCGAGACAAGGGGGCATGTCTGCCAAATTTCATCACCCCACAGTATAATTTCAAAGTCACTTGTTGCGTGGTCGTCTCAATTCCACCATTGTCCAAATCACCGTTACCTTCTAACCTGTTGATTATTAATTATTTTACTTCCTTCTTTCTTCAATATTTTGTAATAAAAAATGGACAAATAAAAAAATCAAAGCGCTTTCAGTTTCCTTCCGGAACCTTACTTTTACCTGCAAACCTTGAAGCCCCTTCTTCATTAGGAGTGCAATATTAAAAGAAAGGCTTGTTTTATTCCAAAATTATCAAACAATTTTATTTATATTTCGAGATTATCTAAAAATACTTTTACTTTAACTAAATTTTTTTAAACAACTCTTTCCAAATGGCGGTAAAACTAAATCTTGATAAGCTAGACTATCAAATCATTCAACACATGATGGAGGATGCTGAAATTTCGTATGCTGACTTGGGAAAAAAGCTTTTTGTAAGCGGAGGAACCATTCATGTGCGGATTAAAAAACTACAGGAACTAAACATAGTTAAAGGAAACAGGCTGGCTGTTGATATTAAACTGATCGGTTATGATGTAATTGCTTTCATCGGAATTTATCTCGAAAAAAGTTCGTTGTACGACTCCGTTGAGCAGGAGCTTAAAAAGATACCTGAAATAGTTCGATTGAATTATACAACCGGCAACTACTCCATGTTTGCTGAAATTTGCTGTAAAGACATTGCTCAATTAAGAACTGTATTGCATGATGAACTGCAAAAAATAAAAGGAATAGAAAGGACAGAAACATTTATCTCCCTGGAGGAAAGTTTTTCACGCAACGTACAGGTAATAAACCTTGAAGATTAAAAACTTCTGCACACTTTTTTTAGATTGATACCATATGTTATTCCTGACATTATTGTAGCACATTCCCTTACCCCGCAATCCGTAAACGCTGACATTTTGATAACGAATCGCTGATCTGTCGTAAACGCTCCACTTACATGCCTGTTGTCAGAAAAACATTGGCGCTCATTACTGCTATTTACTGGGTATTATTATTATATATACTGGCGGCCCTTGTTTGGTGGTTTATCAGCCTGGAAAATCAAAATAGGGAAATGATGGTTTTGCGCCTTAAAGTTGAGTCGCCCAATAGCCCGCATTATGCCACGTTACAACAGGAAGCGCTTGAATTACGCCGCCGCAAACATGCCCAATATGTTGGGGAAGGTGCCATTTTTATGCTGCTTATTGTAGTGGGTGCGGTGTTTGTTTACCGGGCTACACGCAGGCAATGGAAGCTGAGCCAGCAACAGCAAAACTTTATGATGGCTGTTACCCATGAGCTTAAAACGCCTATTTCCATCACAAAGCTTAACCTTGAAACACTCAGCAAACATAAGCTGGACCCTCAATTGGAGGAAAAAATTATACAGAAAACGCTGCATGAAACCGACCGGCTAAATGACCTTTGCAATAACATTTTGCTGGCTTCAAGGTTGGAAGGAGGGAACTACACTTTTCACAAAGAACCATTGTTGCTGGACGAAATTGCGATGCAAAGTGTACGCCAGTTCAGTGGTCGCTTCCCAGACAGGCATATTGAGCTGGATGCAGAACAAATGGTTCCACTGGCGGGTGATCCGCTGCTGATAAAAATGCTGATAAATAACCTGCTTGAAAATGCATTGAAGTATGCACCTAAAGACAAGCCGGTGGCGGTAAAAGTAACATCAGGCAAAGAAGGAATGCAGTTATTTGTGGCTGATTTGGGGCCTGGCATTCCCGATACCGAAAAGCCGTTAATATTTGAAAAATTTTATAGGATGGGAGATGAGAAAACAAGAAGTTCGAAGGGAACAGGGTTGGGTTTATATCTCTGTAAAAAAATTGCCAAAGATCATAACGGTGTTTTAACTGTTTCGGATAATACACCCAATGGAAGCGTATTTAAAGCGGTGTTTAAAAAATGATTAATCTTTTTAACATGCAGAAGCCAAATATATTGCTGGTAGAAGATGAGGAAAATTTGCATGACACACTCAGGCTCAATTTAGAATTAGAAGGCTATGAAGTTACTTCCGCTTTTACAGGGCCCGAAGCGCTCGCCAAGATCAACGCTGAATATTTTGACCTTGTTATACTTGATATTATGCTACCGGAAATTGATGGTTTCAGCGTTTTGGAAACCATGCGATTAAACAAGGTCGAATCGCCCGTTTTAATATTGAGTGCACGAAATTCTTCAGCCGATCGTATAAATGGTTTAAAGAAAGGCGCTGATGATTACCTGACTAAACCCTTTGAACTTGAAGAGCTGTTGTTACGTGTACAAAAATTGGTGAACAATCGTAAAAGAGGCAGTGTTGAATTAACCGGCAGTGAATACAGTTTTGGTGGTCATTCGGTCGATTTTAAAGCACAGGTTGTCAAACTTAATAGCGGCGAAACAGTGCCACTCAGCAAGAAGGAAGCCATGCTGCTCCAGCTGTTGCTTGATCATGAAAACGAAGTAATTACAAGAGAGAAAATACTGCAAACCGTTTGGGGTTACAATGTGTATCCAAACACCCGTACCATCGATAATTTTATCCTGAATTTCCGTAAGTATTTTGAAGAAGATACCCGTAATCCACGCTACTTTCATTCGGTGCGTGGAATGGGTTATAAGTTTACACCGTGAGTTTTTTAATATTTTGTATTCACTTCTGCCGTTTCACATTTCACCTCTTCACCCTGCTTCTTACTATGCTGGTAATTTCTAATACCATATCGTTGCATTTCGGCTTGTCAAAATCTTCCGTAAATGGGCTGTAAATATGGCGCTCACATAGTTCCAGTATATCAATAATCTTGTTGACCTCTTCGGCATTAAAGCCATTTTCCAACAGGCTTTGTTTTGTTATGGGTTGCGGTTGGTCGCTTAGTTTAAAATGTTGCAGCAGCAGTTGCTGCAGGTCTTTTTTTACAATGGAAAAATACGATTTGGCCGTGGTAGCTGGTATGCCTGCATGTTCGTTTACCATTGTTATTTTTTCAATCAATATTTCATTTCTATCACTGGCATTTGCTATTGTGTTACCGGTAAAATTATTGTATGTTATTACGGGTTGATAACCTTTTAGCGAAGCGTGTTCCTGTTTTATTAATAATGCTTCTTCATGCATTTTCGCCCTGGCATCGTACTGCTTTCTATAAAGCAATTCTTGCCTGTTAAATTCATTTTTACGACGATTCTTTATCAATAACCATAGCAATAATAATACCGCCGCAATGGGAAAAGCAATTACTACAATATCAGTAAATATCTGTGTGTTATCTATGCCCGATAATCCGCCATAATCATTTTCCGGTATTTTATTTAATTGCTTTGACTGGTTTAAAATTTCGATGGTTATTGGCTGGGTGCTGCTGGTTTCATATTGCTTTTTTTCAGGATCAAAATAATGGATACTGATGGCAGGTATTAATAATTTGCCCGGCTTACTGGTGGAATATGGGTATTCGTACACTCTTTTGCCGGTTAATGGAATGGCCTGCGAATCCAGGTTTTCCGATACAACCGGTTCAAAAACATCAACTCCTTTTGGCCAGTTGATGGTTGGTTGCTGAACCATTGCCCAATTGCCGCTGCCTTTTACTTCCAGCCTTAAAATACCCGCTTCACTAAGCGCAAGCTGGTTTTGCTCTGTGGTGGCATTTATCTCAAAATGTCCGGTTACTCCCTGGAACGCGGCTGGTTTTCCTGCTTCCGGAAAAGGTAAAACGGTTACCGGAACAGGATCTGATTTTGCGGTGAAGGGATAGTTGATAAGATTGTTGGGCGAATAAGGATTATAGGGAAGAACTGATGCCGCTGAAGGGATTTTTTGATACTGAATAGTCGTTTCTATTTCAACCGGCTGCAGTGTTTGTACACCGGTAAGCAGCGGGTATAATTGAACGCTCCTGATGGGATACACCTTGAAATCTTTTCCATTATGTTTTATAATGTCATATTCACTATGGTTTAAATCGGGCAGGTCAATAGATGAAAAACCGTTGAAAGATGGGCGTTTTGTTATATGTGCATCCAGGTTAACTCTCGAATATAATTGGTAAACCGCCCTGATAGCTTCGCCCGGGTAGCAGATTTTTTTGCTTACATCTACCATTACAAACAAGTTCTTTTTTGTTTTGGCAAGAATGTCTTCGCCGTCCTTCAACAGGTATCCATCATTGTTCTCGTAAATTTCTTCGGGCGTTTGTGTATCGGGTTGCAATAGTGAAAATGGGTCGGGAATATTGCTGTTGTTTTGGGAGGTGTTATCTAGCTCGGTATTGTTTTTTGTAACCTTTACTGTGATCGGCCTGCTGGTTACCTGTTTCCCGTCTATAACAGCTGTAGTGCCAGGCACTACTAACGTACCAACCGATAAAGGTTTTAGTACAAACTGGTAGCTCATACTGGTTGTTTTTTTGCCGTTTGTTATAAACGTACTGCTGGATACATTGGGCCCGCCAATCAACTGCCACGATTTAAAAAGCGGGTCAATAAAATTTTCAATGTTGCCATTGCCGGCTTCGTAGCTTACCTCCAGTATATCGTTTTTGCCAATTTTTGTGGCAGATGCGGTTGTAGTAAAACTTACCTGCGCAGTTACTGTACCAGCAATTGTAAGGCAAATAAGGACTACTGAAAAAAAACGAAATATGCTCATTGTTTACCTGCTAAAATAGAGTGTTTAACCTGCGGCAAAGTACCTTAAAACCTCTTAAGAGATACAATTTGAGCAGCCATTCTGTTTCACAATTCACATTTTTAACGGCTGTTTCAGAGTTTAGTTGAACAGTTATCCTCCAGTAATAAAAAAAGTCCGATGGTTAAGTCGGCATTTTAGAGGCGTAGGTTGAAGTTGAGTGGTTGTGGAAATGAATTGTTTTCAGGCCTTTTATTAGTTGAATAGCGTAATTGGGGCTGGCCCGTAAAGCTTTTAAAAATTTTGTAAAATGCGCCTGGCCGGCGTAACAAAGTTTTTTAATCTGCAAGGCTAAGTTCCATATAAATGACCCCTTCCAGAGGATTGGTATAATAAGCCGTTGTTTTTTGAAATTGGAATGAACGGTATAAGCGTAGCGCTGGTTGTAACCTTTGTAAAGTATCTAATATCCATTTTTTTATAACCGGCTTCCTTTGCTTTTGCAATAATTTTTTCAATCAGCAAGCGGCCGATACCTTGTTGTTCATAGGCTTCTGTTACGTAAAGTCTTTTCATTTCACAAATGCCTTCCGTTTTCTTTCTAAAAGCAACACACGCTATGTAGGCATTATTGTGTTTTACTAACAGCAAAGCCCCATTTGGTGGTGCATACATTATTGGCAATTGCATTAGCTCGGCATCAAAACTTTGAAAGCATAAATCTTCACCAAGAAATTGCTGGTAAGCTATAAATAGTTGTTTGGCTGCCTCGTAATCAGCATTTGTGTCGGCACTAATTATTTTAATAGCGGCTTTATTATTAAGAATGGTGCTAATATTTTGGATGGATGGCACTGGTTTATGCATTGGTAAAATACAGTTGATGGAGATAAAATGATCTTTGAATTAAAGAAAATAGCATTATCAGACATCATAACCCAAACAAAACTGTGTTGGAAATACCACGAATAAATAAAGGTTTGCTATAGTATAAAATAGGTATGCAAGAACAAAAACCGGCACCTGAAAATTGTAAGCCGTTTGTGTATAGCCATGCTTTACTTCTTCACTTCAAACAGTTTGGTCTTGTCTACCACGTTTACTTTCATACCATCTTTTAATAGCTTGTATATGGTATTATACGGCTCTGACACAATTACGT
>JBKJNG010000032.1:0-4437 GCA_046596065.1 Phnomibacter sp.
CGCAACCTGTGTAGATAGCGGGACAACGTTCAGCTTTATCTCCGTGATAAAAGCCAGTGTACCTTCGGATCCTGCAATCAGTTTACAAAAATTGAAATCTTCGCAACCTGCTGTAAAAGGTGCCGTTTCGAGCAATAGGTCTATTGCATAACCGGTATTCCTTCTTACAACGCTTTTTTTGGGAAATTCTTTTTTTATCTCCACCTGGTTATCGTAATTGCTCAATAACTTTCGAACCACTTTGTAAATATTTGCTTCCAGCGTTTCGCCTTCACATTTTGTATGAAACTCATCAATACTTATACTTTTAAATATTACTTCAGTACCATCACTAAGTAAAGCTTTTACTTCAAGCAAATGTTCACGGGTACTGCGATATATCACCGAATTGGATCCGCAGGAATTATTTCCAACCATGCCGCCCATCATGGCCCGGTTGGCAGTGGAAGTTTCAGGGCCAAAAAAAAGTGCATACGGCTTTAGGAACATATTCAATTCATCGCGGATGACACCCGGTTGTACACGCACCCAGTTTTCATCCGTATTCAGTTCAAGTATTTTTGTAAAATATTTCGATACATCTGCTACAATTCCATTGCCTACAACCTGTCCTGCAAGAGAGGTGCCCGCGGTTCGCGGTATCAATGAAGTTTTTTCAGCCCGTGCAAAAGCGATCAGTTTTTTAATATCATCTACGGAACGTGGTATAGCTACAGCGAGCGGCAATTCCCTGTAAGCCGATGCATCAGTAGCATATAAAATACGCATCCTTTTGTCAACAAAAAATTCACCTTCCAGTTCACGGGCTAATTGCTGCAGCTTCTCCTTCATTAATCAAACTTAAATAGTTGTAAAAATATACCATTTGGAGCTGGGAATCCGGGTGAACAGAAACCGATAATACAGAATTATTAAAACGATATTATCAATATAATTATTTATTATCAGGGTGTCAGGATAATTTGCTTTCATTGAGTTGCAATTCCCTTTCCAGAAAATAATTCAATGCAGTAGGAAGAATATTCTTTAGATGCTTTGTAAATTTTTCCGAATGATATTTTTACTCGTAGTATTAGAATCCAGACGACCATACATATAATTATTTTAGACCTGCTTTTAACTCCTGGATATCCTTTGACAACGCCTGAATCGTTTTTTTTAATTCCTCCACATCCTTTGCTCCTGCAACTGGTGCATCTTTTTCTTCAGCATGACGCCCAATAAAAAATGTAGCAAGGGTTGCTGTAACATACCCAAAAATTGCATATCCAAATAATGATAAGAGAAATGCAAGTCCTCTGCCTTCCGGAGTTTTAGGAAAATAGTCACTGCCGGCTGTAATAATTCGCATGGCGCTCCACCACAATGCCATTCCATAATTATTAAAGCCCGGATTGCCTTTTTCCAGGGCATACATCCCTGCGGCACCAGAAAAGGTAACAACCAAAGCAAGAACAGAAACATAGCCAAAAGCTCTTCTTTTCATAGTGGCGCGCAGGCTTTTCATGGTCCTGTTTAATGAAGAGACAATTCTTACAAGGCTTATGCTTTTTATGCCCTGCAAAAGTTTTATAAAACGAAAAATGCGAAATATTCTCAATGCGGGGATCAATAACGATATCGTAGTTAGCCAGTTCTTTTTAATAAATTTTATCTTAAAAGGAGCGAGGATAAATTTAATAATGAAATCAATTATAAAAATTATCCAGATAACAAAGCTTGCGTATTGCAATACTCTGGGAAGCCCCCAAATAAATTCTATAACAAGAAGTATAAGCCAGACAAATCCAAGAAAGATCATAGGACCTTCCAGCAGGTTTTCTACTTCCCTTAAAAGTTTATTTCTCTCCTGTGCTAGTTGTTGCTTCATTTGTTTCTATTATTTTTTTATTAATAGAAGAGTGTCTTTATTCAATCGGGCAAGAAGAAATTTATAGAGTTGCTGTGATTGTGCATGAGTGACAGACTTTTTTACTTTATAAAATACAGTAGTAAAAGTATCGGGTTTTACTGCTGATCCGGGCAAAGTCAGCCAGCCTTTGTATAGTGTGTCAACAAATGGAAAAGCTACCTTGATTTCATTTGTTAGTTGTTTGTAAGATACTGTATCAGTGAAACGGTTCTTTTCTTCATCCTCCATTTGCTGTAATTGTAATTGCTGAAACATTTGTCGGGATACATCTGCGGTTAATTCATTCAACTCTTCTTTGGTCATATTTACACGCATGGATTGCATATGATATATTGCCATATTATGGGTTTTCAAGGAACTGTCAATGACTGCTTTTATACTATCATTTAATGGCTTTCCTGAATGATAAACTTTTATATATTTTGCCGTATCGTTTCCAATAACATCCCATTTCAGTATTTCATTCCCCTGTTTCTTTATCGGATTTATTACTAACGCACTAATCTCTCTCTTAATTTTTTCCTTCAGATAAACTGTATATAAAAAATAAACACTTGGCGCTAATACTATTATGCTTATGGTAGTAAACCAATAAGAATATTTCTGCTGTAATCTTTTATTTACAAATTCCTTTTCTGGAAAATGCAGGTACTTGACAATAAGGAATGTTGCTAAACTTATAAAAACTGCATTAATAAAGAATAGGTAAAATGCGCCTAAAAAATAACTCCACTGCATCGTAGCCAAACCAAAACCTGCAGTGCATAGCGGCGGCATTAGTGCTGTTGCAATGGCAACCCCCGGTATAGCATTTGTTTGGTCATGTCTTGAAATTGATACGATGCCTGCTATTCCACCAAAGAGGGCAACCAATACATCTAATAATGTTGGAAATGTTCTGGCCTGTTCTTCACTTGTAATTTGTCCTAATGGCGTGAGTACAAAATAAATTACGGATGCAATTAGGCTAATGATGACAGCTAATGCAAGGTTTTTTAAGGAACGAATGAGCAATAGTTTATCATGAATTGCAACAGATAGGCCTACCCCTAAAATGGGAGACATCAATGGAGATATTAGCATTGCACCGATGATGATGGCAGTTGAGTTTGTATCTAAACCGATAGAAGCAAGAATAGATGAACAAAGGAGTATCCAAAGGTTATAACCACGCAAAGTAACACCATCGCTAATGGTTGACTTAGTTTTTTCAAAATCAGAAGTTGCCCTTAAGCTTAATATGTCCTGTATGTATTTTCTCAATAGCTGATCACTTTATTTATACTAATTATTTTGCCAACTTTTTAGCAAATTTGCCAATCGTTAGGCCCTGCACAAGTATAGAAAATAGTACAACAATGTAAGTAATGGAAACAAATACTTCGTTATAAGAACTTTTGGGCAACGATATTGCCAATGCTACAGATATGCCACCCCGTAAGCCACCCCATGTTAAAATAGGGATGGCATTTCTTTCAAATGCTTTAACAAATCGCAATGCTGCTATTGGCATTGCAACAGAAATAAATCTTGCCAAAAGAACAATTACGATCGTAACACAACCCAGCCAAAATAAGGTTGGATTGAATGGAATAATCAACATTTCAAAACCAATCAGCAAAAATAAAACGGCGTTCAATACTTCATCCAGCATCTCCCAAAACTTATCAATATAATCTCTTGTTACATCACTTGTTCCTTCTCCAAAACTTTTGTTACCGGTAACAATACCGGCCACCACCATAGCCAAAGGCCCGCTTATGTGCAGGTAATCTGCCAAACCATAACCACCCATAACAATTGCCAAGGTTATGAGCACTTCTATCACATAATTATTTATAGACTTCAAAGCCCAAAAACCTATATATCCCAAAAGTAAACCGAAGATCAGGCCCCCTCCTGCTTCCTTCAAAAAAAGCCATACTATCTGTAAAGCAGAAACATTATCATACCCCACCTTAATGATTTCATAAATAGTAGTAAAAACAACTACTGCAACTCCATCATTAAACAGGCTCTCACCTGAAATTTTCATTTCGAGTGTAGGTGGGATTTTAGCTTTTTTTAAAATTCCTAATACAGCAATTGGGTCTGTTGGTGAAATTAAAGCACCAAACAATAAACAATAAATAAAATCAATGGGCATATCGAACCATTTTGTTACAACAAACATCAATGCTGCTATTATAAAAGTAGATACTACAACTCCAATGGTAGAAAAGGTTATGATGGCCGCACTTTCTTTTTTTAATTGTTTTACATCAATATGTATAGCTCCGGCAAACAATAAAAAAGCCAACATCACTTTCATTAATGCCGTGTTGAAATCAATGGTTTTGATTACATCTGTAATTTTTATAAAGATGCCGGGGTGTATATAACCTGCAGCAATAACCAGTAGTGATACTATCAAAGATATAAGCATGATTCCGATAGTTGCAGGTAATTTTATAAAACGGAAATTGATATATCCAAAGACAGCGGTTAAAACAATAATGACGGTAATGAGGTTATATATCTGCAAA
>JBKJNG010000398.1:0-2889 GCA_046596065.1 Phnomibacter sp.
GTGAAACTTCTACAAACCCATTGCTAAAATAACGCGATGTAATTTTCAAAAAAAGGCTGTCTCATAAAGGGGCAGCCTTTTCATTTGTAAACATAAATTTGTAAAAAACCGATTTGAATTTAATGTTAACAATTTTATTGCACAACAAAGAGCTTTATGCAGGAAGAACCAAACAATTAAAGCAGGATATTAAAGTCGGGCAAAAATCACCAATTAATTCAGGCATTTGGCTTGTTGATGCCTATAATCTCCCGAGTTTACTTTTCGGACGACCCGATATTTCTTTTTGAATGTTGCCAGGCTTTTTGAGAAATTACCGAACCTTTTTCCGGTTCGATTTTCTTCGTTATTTCATAGTCAACTTCATCTGCATTCGTAAACCAGGATGGTCTAAGAATAGTGTATTCAAGCGCTGATGCTTCTATCACATCAGCAGCTTTACGGTATGGCATTAAAACAGGTGTTAAAGGAATGTCACAGAGGCCGATCGAGCTGATGAAGATCAGTTTTTTTACGCCTGTATCATCATTGCCTGTACAATGTTTTTTGTCATTGCTGCTAAATCTCCGGAAAGATTCGCATATACAATATCCTGCCCCGTTGGCGCTTCTTTAAGTTGATTAATATCCAAAACATTGCCCCGATAATTCGGCATTTAGAGACATACTCATTTGGTAATCTGCTTTTTTTACGCAGAAACAACGTGAGGCTGATATCATTCTTATTGACCAATATATCAATACCATGTTATTCGATATTGCCACTGGCACCGGGGATAATTACCTTTTTTCATTTTTTATTAATTTTGCCTCGCCCATGCTCTCAGCATTGCAATAGCTTTTGCCAATACACCGGCAGAACCCTTAAAATTGTCCAACCTGTTAAGTTTGTTATCCCTGGTATACCATTCATAGAATTTTCCGTTTTGAATGACCCTGTCAACCATTGGCTGCAGTTCATCATAAGCCTCTTGAACAAAACCATTGGCCGCGAGTTGTTGTATGATTCTGCCATCAAATCATTGCCAGTCGCCGCCGTTTTGGTAATTGTATTCTTTGTTGCAATTGGAGCCGCGAATAATGTTTTTCGGATAAGGTGGGTAAAGCGTCAAACCCACAGTTGGTGCACCGGAAACTTGTACATTCTTCTGCATGCCGGTATTTGCTTTTTCGATCTCTTGCAGTGTAAGTAAACCAGCTTCGATAACAACTGCAGTGCCTCCATTAAAGTAGATTTTATTCTCATCAAACGAAGCCGGAAAAGGAGAGCCGCTGATATACAAATGGGGAATAAACTTTTGCTTTGCCGCCTCCCACAAATATTTTTGTGTTGGCGGCAGTAAGTTCTTTTAATATGGTCCATTTCTTTTTATCAGCTGTTTTTTTTGCAAAGCGGATCATATCGTTCAAAGCAATCACGAACATGGCATTATCCTACACATCTGCACACAAGTGTGTAAGGCTGTCAATGTCTACCACTTCACCACCTTCTACCTACACATCGCCCCAATCCTGCGTGGTGGCACCAATAAGCAATTTGTACTTGTTGGAATAACGGTGTTGTAAAAGAAAATCAAAGGCCATTCCCAGGCGTTCCAAAACGGTTTTATCGCCAATGGTTACCTGTAGTATAGAACCATCACCGGTGATGCGGGTATATTTACCGATAGCTTGTATCAATGATGTTTCCTGGTCTGTTTCCACGGTGTTCTTGAAACCAAGCCGTGTAGCATCGAGTGTGGAGTAATAAATATTCTGATCATTCCAGCTCACATGACCTTTGAGCACATAACCATCTACAATTTCAACATTGGGTTGTTGCCTGTACAAAATGGCAAGAAGGTTGTGGAGGATACTATCAATATTATAAACTTCGATGGATGTTTTAATAAAAGTGTTGAAGTCGCGAATCCATACCTACGGGTAACCATCGCCTGCATTAAAACCTTTACTGAGTAAGGCTTTAGCTCTTGCCGTCACGGTATCCAACCTTGCATCGCTGCGTATTTTTTTGCTAAGTCTTTATTGCTTTGTGTATGGAGTATTATTGTGTGCAGCATTGTAACTACAGAAACGTATAAAAGTCGCCATACATTTTTCATTATGGAATTTAAATCCACGTTATATATAACCGAGGCATTTTAAACAAACGGATTAAATTTCTTTAAAATTTGATTGCGCTTCTTAACAAAAACAAAGGCTTTTCTAACGATATGTTATCATCACTTTATCTTCATCCCAGGTAATAAAGGAACGGTCTCGACAAGTTCGAGGGATTTGACCATATCCTTTGCTGTGTTTTTATATTTTTTGAAATGAACTGTTTCCAAATGCGCCTTGTACGCATCTGTATCAGCATAAATTTCTAAGATCGTTATGTGAGTTGGATGATCTTTTTCAGAAACTGCATATAATGTAATCACACCAGGCTCAACACGCACAGATGTTTCAATTTCTTCTTTGAGTGCAGCTTTATAGCTTTCCAATTGTGCTGAATCAATCACAATTTTTGCCAGCCTAACCATTTGATTTTTTTCCTGGGCGGCAGCGTTGTTGGAGAATATTGATACTATCATGGCTATGGCAAAAATTAGCGTCGGCAAAGCAATTTTCTTGTGGTGCATTTCAAACTAAATTATACTGATCAATCAAAATTATTCAACAAGCGATGGATGATTTCTCTTACGATTTAAAGCCGTTATAATCTTCGTCAGTAACATGTTCCATCCAGTCCACCATTCTGCCATCAAGCCCTTCCTGTATAGCAAGATGTGTCATGGCGGTGGCGGGTGCCGCTCCATGCCAGTGTTTTTCGCCGGGTGCAAAACAAACCACATCACCGGGGTGAATTTCTTCAACGGGCCCGCCTTCGCGTTGCACCCGGCCACAA
>JBKJNG010000410.1:0-3464 GCA_046596065.1 Phnomibacter sp.
AACGGACATCAATTATCAACCCCAAGCATTTCCAAATCGGAGAGGTCTTTATTTCTGCCGGCAACCTGTTTTGCTTCAATTAAATTTTTGAGGTGAACAACTGGTAACATAAGCCCATCATCTTCAAAATTTTGCAACTGTAAATAGCATTCGCTAAAATTCAATTCTGCCATTTCTGTCATAATATCAATTGCAACGGATTTTCTTCCGAAACGGAAAACATCAAATTTATCTTTTTGAAGAAAATTTTGTTCTGTCATATCAAAGAGTGGCATTTTGAAGAGTTCAAATGCCTCCTTTAAAAGCTGATAGTTTTCTTTTGTACGGTCTACCTAAATATCCTAATCTCCGGTAGTGCGGGAATGCCCATGAAAAATAGCGGCATAACCTCCGACAAGGAGATACCTCACCCTGCATTTGTTTAATCCAGCAATTAACTCTCTGAAATCATCGTAAAAAATATTACCCATGGGTTTGTTTTCCAGCGCTAAAAACTGTTTTATCCATTTTAGGTGATGCAGCATTGGCATAACAGTAGGCAATGCTATTCAGGTATTGATGCAACCTGAAACGTTCTTTCCATTCCATATCCAAATGGTTGTTAAATTGTTGGTCCGCTTCTTTGAAGGATAAAATTTCAAAATGACTTCTATCCTGTTTGAATTGATGTTCCATGTTATATTGCTCTCTTTTCAACCTTCTCGTAAAAGCCACCAAAATTGCCCATTCTTACCCCATCTTCTTTATAAAAATCACCGGGAAAGCCAAGTTCGATGGCACTTACGGTATTAAGGCGTTTAAGTTGTTCTTCTGAAAGTTCTATATCAACAGTTTTTAAATTTTCTTCCAGTTGTGGCAGCTTGGTTGCACCTACAATAGGTATGGATGAAAAGCCTTGTTGCATTGTCCATTTGAGTGCCACCTGTGAAGGTTCTACGCCCATTTCTCCGGCAATGGACATTACTTCTCGGGTTATGCGTTCACTGTTTTCATTAAGCCGCTTGCTGCCTTCTTTAATGCGGCCTTTATCGCCTTTTAAATATTTACCGGTTAGCGCACCCCCGGCCATTGGTGCCCATGGGGTAACCGTTATACCAAAGTGTTTAGCCATTGGTATTAGCTCTCTTTCAGGCGTACGTTGCAACAAACTGTATTCGACTTGTAAAGCAATAAACTGGCTCCAGCCCATAAGCTCTGCAAGGGTATTTGCTTTTGAAACCATCCAGGCCGGTGTGTCGCTAATGGCGGCATAATTTATTTTGCCCTGCCGGATCAAATCGTCGAGGCCGCGTAATACTTCATCAATGGGAGTTAGCCAATCCCAAATGTGCAGGTACAACACATCGATATATTCTGTTTGCAATCGTTTTAAACTAGCTTCCACGCTGCGCATCATATTCTTGCGGTTATTGCCGCTGGCGTTTGGATTGGTAGTGTTATCATAGAGAGAATATTTAGTGGCGAGCACCCAATAGTCTCTGTCATGCTGCAACATAAATTCACCAATTATTTTTTCGCTTGTGCCGTTTTGATACCGGTTGGCGGTATCCATAAAATTGCCGCCGGCATTACCAAAGGCTTCCATAATACCAAAGCTTGGTTCTTTATCCGCGCCCCAGCCATTGTCGGTGCCAAAGCCCATTGTGCCTAAACATAATTCTGAAACTTTAAGGCCGCTTCGACCAAGTAATTTGTATTTCATCTAAAAAACTTATTTGTAAAAAATGCGCCAATTTGCTGGTGGCAAAGTTAGGCGGTTTTAAAAGCAGGCAGGTCATTATACCGATGATTTAACTGACCTGCTACGAGCAAGTGCTTGTTAAATAAAATGATCTTATTGGCCTGGTAGATAACATCAATAAATCGTAGCACGCAAGCTATAAAAAGTAAAAAGGATCGCTGGTGCAAACCGGCGATCCTTTTTACTTGATGGCTTTTCAAAAGCTTAAACTGTAATTGCCGATTGCTGCAATGCCTTTTTTATAGCGCTTACCATTTTTTCACCTTTCTCTTTCACCTCCTCTTCGGCCCAGCTAAGATTAATTAGGGTAGATATGCAGCGGCTCATAATGGCATCACTTGCAGGAAATTCTGTCGCTGCCAGTTTCACCAGTTGTTCTTTCACCATCGGGCTTATGCCATTTAATGTTGTCGCTGTTTTCAGGTGATCCCATTTGCGGATATAATGCCAGTTATTATCGAACCAGTAAAAATTGCCGCCATAAATACCTGCGTTTTTCATCTCGGTAACAGTGGCTTGCATCAATTCTTCAGTTGGTAAAAACCAGCTAAGAAAGGTACAGCTATCCCCGCTTTCATCAGGAACAGTTCTAAAAGTTATTTCAGGAACCTGTTCCAGATAGGAGCGAAGCAATTTGTTATTGGCCCTGTTAATGGCCATTATTTTATCCAGCTTTCTTATTTGCGCCAGGCCTACGGCAGCATGTAATTCGCTAATGCGATAGTTATAACCAATAAACGGGTGCAGATCGGCACCACGGTCGGCCCCTTTATGATCATGACCATGATCGGTATAGCCATCGCTTTTTATAAAGACTTCTTCGCTGTTGGTCATTACCACGCCGCCTTCGCCACAGGTAATGGTTTTTACATAATCGAAGCTGAAAGTTCCGGCATGGCCAATAGTGCCTAAATGTTTGCCTTTATAAGTTCCGCCGATGCTCTGACAGGCATCCTCCAGTAAAAAAAGATTGTGTTCATCGCAGATGGCTTTCAGTTCATCCATCCAGCCCATGCTGCCGCACATATGCACATGCATCACACATTTTGTACGGGGCGTTATCGCTGCTTTTACGGCTTCGGGATTCAACGTAAGCGTTTCATCCACGTCAACCAAAACAGGCACTGCACCCACACTTAAAACGGCTTCAAAACTGGCTACAAACGTAAAGGTTGGCATAATAACTTCATCGCCATAACCAATACCAAGAGCGTGCATGGCGGTAGTTAAAGCTGCCGTTCCACTACTGGTAAGCTGGGCATACTTGCAACCAAATACTTCTGTAATGGCTTTCTCCAATTCATTGGCTTTCCAAATCCCCTTACGCGGACCATCAAAACCGTAGCGCATTAAAACGCCTGTTTCCAGTACATCATTTACTTCTTTGCGTTCTTCGGCGCCCCATAATTCAAAACCCGGCATATTAGAAATGTGATAATGAGATAATTTGATAATGTAATAATTGAACAACACGGCTGCCATTCATTCATTACAACAATTTACAAAAATACGGGCTTGATTTTATGTGGATTTGCTTTGTGTAAGGCTGTTTTTAATTAGGGGTTAGATATTAAAAGCTTTGCCAGGTAATTGGGCATGCGTTAAATATGGTAGCGACTATATCCTTTTGATGGTTGAGTTGGCACGTTTTTTTGACCCTGGTTTTGTTTCACCTGGCAGCATTTTTAATGGAACAAAAATCATCTTCCAAGAAACGTCGTTT
>JBKJNG010000440.1:0-4656 GCA_046596065.1 Phnomibacter sp.
GCAATGTATGTTTTTTAGTATCAGCTAAAAGCCTTGTCCATCCAACCTTCCGGTATATCATCAAGCGATTGTTTTAGCTTTTGCGCCCACAGCTTTGAAATGGACTCCATTTCATCATATTCATACCGACTCTCAATCATTTTAAAGCTGTCTTTTCTGTACACAACCACATCAATGGGAAAGGCCACATCGTTAGAGCTTACTCGGGTCGAATCGAACGATAAATAACCAGCTTTTAATGCCTGCCTGATAGTAGTATCCTCATGAATAACGCGGTTTAAAATCGCCTTTCCCTGTCCACTATTTCCAATGATAGCATAAGGCGAACCTTCATCCAGTTCTACCCAATTACCTTCGGAATACAAGAGGAATAGTTTATGATCTTTATCATCTTTCAATTGCCCCCCAACAATAGCGTTGAGGTTGAATTTATAACCAGCTTTGGTTAAGGCTTCAGCGTCTTCTTCCGCCACTCTTTTTATCTGCTCTCCAAAAGCATTTACAGCTTTGTATAATTTATCATATACAATACCACCTTCCATAATATCCTGGAAATAGTGTACTGCTTTATCTCTCACTGAACGAAGTCCGCTTGTCATAATGAACAAGCTGCTATTATCTGATTGCTGAACAAATACTTTTTTCTTTACGGTTACACTGGTACCTGCCGAAATTCTTGTATCCGACAATCCTACCAATCCTTCCTTTAATTTGATTCCTAAACAATACGTCATAAGAAAACCAATTTAGCTGTTTACTGGAAATAGCATGCAAACAATACTACTGCTATAACATATAAACTGAAAACTACCCATTTTTATTACGATAAATTCGATGGTTAATTAATATGCCCGTTAAAAGGTGTAATCCATTTTTAACCAGGAGTTACAACTACTGGAAATAACGCAGTTGATTCGTTACATTACGCGTAAACCCTTTTTTCTGCAGATAAAAAATCTAAGTTGTAAGAAAAAAAATAAAGGGTTTGCATTAATCGCTCCCTTAATTTTTTTATCAAAGTACCACAAATAAAAGTAAGTTACAAAGTACTTTTTCTCCGCACGGCCGGTCTTCGCTTTTGGCCTTATCAACAAGTCGACTTTTAAATATGCAATAAAAAAATCAAAAAATGTATTGATAAAAGTTATACAGCATTGGATGCTTTTCATCGAAGTTATAATGTCGGGTGCGGTCTGCTTTTATACAAAACGCTCCTGGCGGATCATTGCAGGGATTTTCGTTTTACGACGCTATCTTTTTAGTGTTTGCATTATTATCTGACGAAGGCATAAATCTTTAAAAAAAATCAATCATTCGCATCAATAAATCTTCTGCGGTATTCTTTGGGAATAATACCTGTAATTCGCCTGAAATGTTTATAAAAATTAGACAGATTTTCGAAGCCGCTTTCAGAACTGATTTGTGAAATACTCTGGTCATCCCGTATCAACATTTTGCAGGCGTGGCTAATACGCATTTCCGTTACATAATCGGAGAAAGTTTTTCTTGTATGATGTTTAAAATATCTTGAAAAAGAAGCGGTGCTCATATGAAGCATACTCGCAATTTCCTGTATGTAAATTTCTCTTGAAAAATTATGGTTGATGTATTTGAAAACTACATTTATCCGGTTTTCGTCGCGGTTGCTGTGCATGTCTTCTTTACCCGTATCATCAAATTTTACACTTAACAGTGGTTCCACTTCTTTACTTTCAGAAATTTTCACTAAAATATCCAGCAGGCTTACCAATCGTTGCGGTCCGCTTTCTTCGTGCATACCGCGAAGTTGCCCGCTGATCAAGTCGCGGATTGTTCCTTTAATTTCCAGTGCGAATTGTGACTTTTCGAGCAGTTTTTGAACAAGCATCATTTCTGGCAGCTGAAAAAAGTTTTTACCCAAAAAATCTTCAGTGAAATGAACAAAAATAGAACTTGCTTCCAGCTTACCGTTTTTCTTATAGTAATCAATATTATTCCTGAAAAAGTGGGGTATCCGTGGACCAATCAGCATCAATTCCCCTTCGGTAAACTCGCTCACCTTATCACCAATAAACTTACAGCCCCGGCTTTTGTCAATCATCACTAGTTCATATTCCTCGTGAAAATGCCATGGTTTGTCGAAATAAGCGCAGTGCCAATTGTTGTACAGGAATGAGGTATCCTTAATAAGTGGTAGCTTATGCAGTTGCGGTCTCATAATAGTGGCTTAAAAAATCGTTACCTAAATTTATACCTTTTTACATTAAAGCAAAATCGTGAGTAAAAAAATCAGATTTTGAAATGATAATGACAGAAAAACATAGAGAAGGTACACAAAATGGTAATTACTTCGCAAGAGTGCGGCTACAAAACCGCATATGAACGGATGCTGCCATAAGATTTTACCTGGCAAGCGGCAACCTTTCCATTATACTGTACACCTCTAAAAATAAATTTGGCCGTGGTTATAAAGGCCGTCTCACTGATATTTAAGGCCATTGACCAGCGGTACTTGCCTTACGTGAATGATACTGCTCCTATGAAAAAAATCATTGCTAGTGTTAAATTGTCCATTATTTCTTTCTCAACTTTTTTTTGTGCCTGCCATTCGGGGCAAAATTCAATCCCGGCTGCCCCTTCAGCGGTGCTTAATGCGTCAGAAAAATTTCTTTTCAATTCATGGGTCGACTGCAACATGGCTTCTGTTTGGGTGGGTGATACTTTCCGCATTTTTCCCGGCAAATATGGTGAAGACCCGCTGTGGGGGGAAGCCCATGAACTGAAGTTTGCCAGCGGCAGTTCGGTAAACGAAGTATTTAGCAGGCGGGCCGATGAATTTAAACAACCACAAATGCCGCTTAATGCCAAACCAGGCACAACAGGTCTACACGGAGCGGTTTGGTTCGAAACGCTTTACAAGGATCTAACTGATAAAACCGAAAGAACCCTATATGCTTTATACCACAACGAAAATTATCCCTCCACCCTTCCCTATAATAAGGAGAGCGGTGAAGGTTACATCGATGAAAACTGGCCACAGGGTTTAAAGGGGCCCGAAACAAAAACGGCGGTATGCAGAATCGGCATCATGAAATCTGTAGATGGCGGATATAGCTGGTCGAACCGCGGCATTATAATGGAAGACCTACAGCAAAAGCTGATACTTAAACCGCATAATACGGGCATCAATTTTGCCGGCGGAGTTGGCGACCCTTCGGCTATCGCCAATGGTGATTATCTCTATGTATTTTTTGGCGAATACAGTTATCCCAAAAATTACGATTCGCTGCGCTACGACATCGCTGTAGAATGGAGCGGCCAGTGCATCAGTATGGCACGCATTAAACTATCAGATCTCGACAACCCAACCGGCAAATTGAAACGTTGGGACGGCAAAGGTTTTAATGCAGCTTACAATGCGCCCGGAGTGCCGGTAAAAAGCATTCAAATTCCGCTGGCGGCAGGCGGCGGACCGGCTTCATCGCCCACTGCAAAATATTACTGGGGCCCATCGGTAAGCTGGAACAATTACCTGCAATGCTGGGTAATGCTGATGGCAAAAGCGGAAGGCACTTCGTGGAAAGGAAGTAGTATCTATATTTCTTATAACACAAATGTTAACCTTACGGAAGGCGATCATTCGCAACAATGGTCAACGCCCAAATTGCTGCTGGACAAACCGGAACATACCATCTGGTATCCTTCTATTCAACCGGCCAACACCGCTGCTGATAAAAACAACAAATACACTTCATTAAATCTTGGTCAAAAAGCCAGGCTATTTTTTAAAGACATTCAGGGCGATAAAAGTCCATACATTTCGGAATACAATATTGAATTTAAAAAATGAGAGGGTTTGATTACCTGCATTCGAATACTTGTTCAACTTTTGTTGTGTCCTCACTCACTTGTACTTTTTAAGCTATGATCAACACGTTTTTAATGTAACATTCAATCGACAATTTTTACACCTGCAATACATCAGCATAACCAATCACCGGTAAAATGATTTCAAAAACATTCATCAACGGTATAGCAATAATAACAGTAGAAACAAAGCAGCTTTCATTTTCGGTTGCACCCGCATTAGGAGGAAAAATAACCAGTGTTTTCAATAAGCAATTGCAAAAAGAATTTCTCTGGACCAATCAGAACCTGCCATTAAAAATGAATGAACAGGGTGCTGATTATGATACCAATTTCTATGGAGCCATCGACGAACTGCTGCCAAGCGATGTTGCTGAAAAGGTGGACGGACTATCATACCCTGATCATGGTGAATTATGGACAACACCATTGCAATACGAAAAAGCAGGTGAAAAAATTACCGTATCCGGAACCCTTGCAATTAGTGGTTTGCATTATAGTAAAACAATTTATGCGGATGATAACAGTCCCGTAATTTATACCAGCTACAGTATCACAAATAAAACTGCATCAACCCGCAGTTTTTTATGGAAACTGCATGCGGCTTTGCAGGTTCAAGAGGGCGATAAAATAATTAGCAGCGCCAGGTTTGGACAGGTTGTTGACCCCGCATATTCAAGGTTTACAACCACTGATCCTTTTGCATGGCCAATAATTGAAAACATGGATGCTTCCATTATACCAGAAAAGGATAATACAGTAGATTTTTTTTACCTCTATGATACACAAATTGGAGACATGCAATTACTG
>JBKJNG010000548.1:0-2829 GCA_046596065.1 Phnomibacter sp.
TGAACCCAACCGCTCACAGTCAGTTAGCTAATATACTTTCCAGGCACACGAAAATGTCAGTAGTCGTGGCTGCTGAGGCAAAGCCGATTCTTGCGAATCATGTTTACGTTATTCCTCCTGACTCCGATCTTACCATTGAAAACTATCACTTCAAAGTAATCTCACCTCGCATCGGCAGGAACAAGCAGGTAGATATATTTTTCATTTCCCTTGCAGAGGCAATGCGTGTTCGTGCGGTAGGCATTATCCTTTCAGGATATGATGGAGATGGCACTGAGGGCTGCAAGCATATCAAAGCTAACGGAGGAAAAACTTTTGCCCAGGACATGTCTGCCGAAGTTGATTTTATGCCGCTCAGCGCTCAGGCAGCAGGCGTTGCTGATTTCGTTTTACCACTTGATAAAATTCCTTCTAAGCTAAAAAGACTAGCTGCTGCGATTAAAATTTAGCAACTACTCAAGACGAAAAAAATTAGCTGTTCGCCCTTTGCAATGGCAAAATAAACGTATGGAACTATACTGAGCCTTTAACCAGTGCCAAAGTAATTGTTGATAATGATAAAAAAATCACTCTTAATTGCGAGTTGAGTAAGGATGATTTTCGGATATTCCTGCCGAAAAAGGGATGAATACAAAGCCTATTGTAAGCCTGGTTACCAAATTAATGACAGCCGAATTGGGTTATGAAAAATTTTTTGCATATGGTGGAGATACGGGCAGTGACATCACCGAAAAAATTGCATTGTACCATGATGAATCAGTATTAAGGATTCTTATTATTGAAGTGCAGTGGCAACATGCATTTGCTCCACCAAAAGACCCCCAGGTAAAGCAGAAAAGAAATTTCTTGAAGAGTCAACTCAATGGTCGATGAAGGAAGGTGCATACTCAATGCTTCAAAGTACGAAACCACAAACGTTGGCTTAGGGATAAAATGATTCACCTGTTGGTTTGGCTGCCTGGATTATAGAAAAGTTTAAGAGAGCGACTGTGATGGCAATAATGAAACCTGTTTTGTGAAAGATAAATTACTAATTAACATGACAATATATTGGGTAACGCAAACTATCAATTCTTTCCCCTGCCTGTTGCCGGTAAAAAAAGGATCATGCATTGAAACGTCAGATTCTAACCGGTTTGCTTTTCAGGAAAGCACGGATTATATTCAGCCGCCATCCCTTTAACTGGTGCAGCAGTACATTTCCGATCCCTGGCTACGGGCAATCAGGTTTTGAGTGCAAAATGGAGAGGTTAAAATTATTTGGGTATTATTCTGCCATCGGCTGGAAGTTGGGTGGCATCAATCCGATAATCGACTGGCAGTCTGCAGGGCGCAAATGGCGCTTAAATTACCCGCGGTACACATCTTTGCACACCGCATCAAAAAAAACGCTCCGCATCGCCTTTAAGTAGCCAAATAGCAGCATCCTCCAACAACGACTGCACTGCTCCATTGTAACATCGTTAATCGGCAAAAAATGCTTTATTTTATGGATTCCCGTTCAAAAATTGTACTGATCAGATGGTCGATATCCTGAAGGGGCGATACGACTATTACATTTAGCATGGTATGCAAACCATCATCACCTCCAACCTTACCAGTTATTACCAGGTCGAAGAACGTTATGGCACCATGGTAAGATCCCGCTTGGGGGAGATGATGAATCTGGTGGCGTTTCCGGTGGATAAACGATAAAGCAGAATACAAATAGATTTTAATTGAAGCCCTAATCTTCATCAAAAATAAATTCCAGCCATTTCTTGTCTTGGGTATTAATCAGCCATTGCGTTGGCTCCTCGTTGTACATACAAGTATAAATGCCATCGTTCGGAACTACCTGGTAGCGCTTGCCGGCTATATGCATTTCTTTTTTTGAACGGTGCAAATGGTCCGAGGTAGAAAATAAGCTATATTTAATGACAAATTAATATTCAAATCGAAAAATATAATATTATAGAACATGGAAACCTGGTAACTTTAAATGGAAGTACATCTTAATGTTCCGCATAAACTGTTTCGTTTGGTAAATAAATCCGATATAGTGGAATGACCTCGCAAATAAAGCATATAGCACTAGCTGATGACGACAAGGACGATGTGGAAACATTTCAATTGGCCTTAAATGAGGTTTGCACCGGGATAAATCTGCATGTGGCTTCAAATGGCGAGGAATTGCTTGACATATTGGATTGCAGCCCATTCCCTGATGTAATTATACTTGACATAAATATGCCTCTAAGATCCGGCATCTATTGCCTTCATAGTATACGGTTACGAAAAATGTTTGACAGAGTGCCGGTCATAATGTTATCTGCCATAGACAACGAGGAAGATATTGACTATTGCCTGTCTCACGGTGCAGGAAAATATTTTACCAAACCGCCTGAGTTTTCCGCATTTAAAAAACTGATTGAAGAAATCTGTTTCACCATCGATTGATATTTATACCCCATAAAAAGGCATTGGTAAGATTAAACTCTGATCTCAGGCCTTTGGCTTGCCATAGACTGTTTCCCGTGCCATTGGGCATGCTGCAATAGGCAGTCTTTAACGGAAATCAAATTGAAGTATAAATGTTACAACAGGTCAGTTGCCTATAAATATTGCAATTTGTTGCATCGAAGGCAGATCCGCAACAGCATGTAATATAATATTTGTCTTCACCAACATCTTTTAGAAAAGTTTTTTCAATGATGCAATGCCGGGCCGAATAAAATACAAAGAAGGTAATCGAATTTGGTCAGGAATATATTAGTTTATTATTAATTATCGATTTGATAAAAAAGGCTAACATTAATGCCCCTCTAATTGAAGTTTCGTTGTGGCCAA
>JBKJNG010000003.1:0-11856 GCA_046596065.1 Phnomibacter sp.
TGCATCCAGATCAAAATGAACAATATGGCGAATGGGCAAAGACACGTTCAAAGATACCTTTAGCGAAAGTTTTTATATGAAGTAAGAGGAGAAGCTGTAAAAAATAAAAAACTATAACAGGAGGGAAGGTGTTCTGATTAAAGATAAATATCCAGCAATCCTTCGGGAAGTGAAACATGAACCTCTTTCTTTTTGCGGTCGATTTTTAGAAGTGTTTCCTCGTGCAGGGGAATAAAAGCTTCTTTGCCAATTATGATAACGGTACACAATACCTGGTGTGGTTGCTCTATTACTTCTGTTATGCGTCCAAGGGGTTTGCCATTTTCCACTACGGTAAAATCGATAAGAGAAATGGCAGCAGCAGGTGCGGCGAATTTTTCAAAGTCTTCTTTTTTCAGCCAAACCGTTTTCCGGGTAAGTAGTTGGGCTGCTTCTTTTGTATTTACACCTTCCAGTTTTATAAAAACTTCTTCGTGGTTTTTTGCACGGGCACTGGTAATAAAATAGGGTAGTTGCGCCCCCGATTTATCTTCAATAAAAAGAACGCTTAAATTCTTCAGGTCAGTTTTTCTACCGAGCGCATGTTTGAGTATCATTTCGCCCTGCAAACCAAAAGTTGCCACAAATTTTCCAATGGAGATGGTATCAATCACAGTTCATCTTTTAAAAAAAAATCCCCATTTTTCAACGGGGACTTTATCGAATGCATTAATGTCTTTGCCTTATTCAGCAGTTGTGCTGCTAGTAGCAGACACTTCTGCCCTTGGCTCCACTTTCTTGATAACGGGAGGTTGTCTTCTGGAGCGTTGCTGCAATTTTGCCTCATCTCTGCGGCGTACAATTGTTGTCTCGTGCTCTTCGTGCCATGCCTGGAATTTAACCATTGCGGTGGCATCATCAAACAATCCCAATTTTACACCACGCAACAGGTGCTTCAGGTATAAAACACCTTTAAAGCTCAGGATACGACGTACAGTGTCGGTTGGTTGTGCACCTTTGTGCAGCCAATCGAGCGCTTTCTGGCGGTCAACCTGGATTGTTGCAGGAACAGTTAATGGATTGTAAGTTCCTAATTTCTGGATGAACTTACCATCACGGGGAGAGCGGGCATCAGCAACTACAATAAAGTAGAAAGGCCTCTTCTTCGACCCATGGCGCTGAAGGCGGATTTTTACTGGCATTTTAAATGGAAATTTTAAATGCGGTTATTAAATAAGGATTACAAAAAGAGAACGAAAATAACAACGAAAAAACTAATCTCAAACTTCATTAGCATTTTTTTAATTACTAATGGAAAATATTCGATTATAATTACTCATGCTTCAACTCCATTGGAAATATTTCGATTTTAATCCTTTTTGCTGAACGAATTGCAATAAACAAAAATCAGGTCATCTTTTGCCCATCATGCCTTTCCCCATGCCCATTGGCATTTTGTTCATCATTTTCATCATTTGCTTCATTTGATCAAACTGTTTCATAAAAGCATTTACATCATCCAATTGTTTGCCGCTGCCTTTTGCAATACGTTTTTTCCTGCTCATATCAATTACATCTGGGTTGGCTCGTTCAAAAGGAGTCATACTTTGAATCATCGATTCAATGCCTTTAAATGCATCGTCGCGGATGTCCAGGTCTTTAACTTGTTTTCCTACGCCGGGTATCATGCCCAGCAAGTCTTTCATATTACCCATTTTCTTGATCTGCTGGATCTGTTGCATAAAGTCTTCAAAATCAAATTGATTCTTCCTTATTTTCTTCTCCAGTTTCTTAGCTTCCTCTTCATTAAACTGTTCCTGGGCTTTCTCTACCAGGCTGGTTATATCACCCATGCCCAGTATTCGCTGCGCCATACGGTCTGGAAAAAAGACATCAAGGGCATCCATTTTCTCGCCATTGCTAACGAATTTGATGGGCTTCTGAACGGTGTATTTTATAGAAAGAGCTGCACCGCCGCGGGTATCGCCATCCAGTTTGGTAAGCACCACGCCACTGAAATTAAGCCTGTCGTTAAAGGCCTTAGCAGTGTTCACAGCATCCTGTCCGGTCATGCTATCCACTACAAAAAGAATCTCTGTAGGATTAATAGCTGCTTTAATATTAGCTACCTCTGTCATCATGGCCTCATCAATTGCTAATCGACCGGCAGTATCTATAATTACAACATTTTTATTTTTTGCCTTCGCTTCACGGATGGCATTTTGTACGATAGAAACCGCATCTTTATTTTCTTCTTCTACATAAACATCCACTTTTACCTGCTCGCCCAAAACTCTTAGTTGCTCCATGGCAGCCGGGCGGTAAATATCTGCGGCAACCAGTAAAGGGCTTTTACCTTTTTTTGTTTTAAGATAATTGGCAAGTTTGCCGCTAAAGGTGGTTTTACCGCTACCCTGTAATCCGGCAATTAATATAACCGCTGGATTTCCTGTAATATTAAATTCACTCGCTTCACCTCCCATTAATTCAGCCAGTTCATCCTGCACAATTTTTACCATTAACTGGCCGGGGCTTATGGCATTTATTACCTTTTCGCCAGTCGCCTTGTCTTTTACTCTATCAGTGAACTCCTTTGCTATCTTATAATTTACATCGGCATCTACCAATGCACGGCGAATGTCTTTAAGCGTATTGGCGATATTTAATTCGTTTATTCTTCCCTGGCCTTTTATTTGTTTAAACGCTGAGTCAAGTTTCTCGCTAAGATTTTCAAACATACTTCCTGTGTTATGGCTGATTAAAGATGCTGCAATAAAAAAGTGATAATGGCAAATTTACCATTATCACTTTGGTGGTGCAAAAATAGGGTGAACAATAACTTTTACGCCAAATACTGTTTTGGCCTTTTTAAACGCCGAGGTAAACACGCAAAAGGCGGCAGCGGCTGGTGTTTTGAAGTTTGGTAATGGCTTTATCTTTTATCTGCCTAACTCTCTCCCGGGTAAGATGGAAACGGTTGCCAATATCTTCAAGGCTGAGCGGATTGTCCATGCCGATACCGAAAAAATAGCATAACACTTCCTTCTGCCGATCAGTCAGAGTGCTTAAGCTCCTGGTGATTTCTGTCTTAAGCGATTCATGATGGTCAATCTGCAGGTTTGCCATTTGCGCATTACTGTTTTCCATAATATCCATCAGCGAAACCTCTTCGCCATCTGAAATGGGTGCATCCATACTTACATGCCTGGAAGATAGCCCTAAAGTGGCGGCAATTTCTTCGGGGTCAATATCCAGTAATTCTGATAACTCTTCTGTAGTTGGTTCTCTTTCAAATTCCTGTTCCAGCAGGCTAAATGCCCTGCTGATGCGGTTGGTAAGGCCAACTTTGTTTAATGGAAGGCGAACGATACGGCTCTGTTCTGCCAAAGCCTGCAGAATACTTTGCCTGATCCACCAAACTGCATAAGAAATAAATTTAAAGCCCCTTGTCTCATCAAAACGTTGGGCAGCTTTAATTAATCCCAAATTGCCTTCGTTGATGAGATCGCTTAACGTAAGACCCTGATTTTGGTATTGTTTGGCAACACTTACAACAAACCTCAGATTGGCACGTACTAACCGGTCGAGTGATACCTGGCTGCCATGTTTGATGCTAACTGCCAATTGAACTTCTTCTTCAGGTGAGATGAGATCGACCTTTCCAATTTCCTGTAAGTATTTTTCCAGGCTTTGGGATTCACGGTTGGTGATCGATTTAGTGATTTTTAGTTGGCGCATGCTCATAAGCATTGTTTTAGGGGGTTAAAAAACAAATTGTTTTTAGTTCGGTGAATAAAAATGAAATTCAAATTCCCACCTTCCCCATTGTCATGATACTCAACACCGCTCCGAATATAGGCTATTGACTGTAGCGATTCCAAATCTATTTTTAAGACGAAACTTTAATTTAGTAAACGGCTGGCCGGGCTAGTTGATTTGTGCAATGCACAGGCAAACCAAAAAGTATTTTAAATTTTATTCCAATGGTTCAATTAATTTTCTATTATTGCAGCCCTGCATAAGGCGGTTAAAATAATTAGCGGTAATGAGTAAAAAGCAAATGTTCACCCTTGAGTACCCGGTGAGGTGCTCTCCAACCATTCTTTTTGATTTTCTTTCAACATCAAACGGGTTAGGTGAGTGGTTTGCTGATAAGGTTGACGATAAGGATAATATATTCGTTTTTTCCTGGAATGGTATCATAGAAAAAGCTGAAATGGTAGAAAAAGAACTGGATAAACATGTCCGGTTCCACTGGCTGCATGCGCCAAAAGAGGAGTACTTTGAATTCAGGATAGAGAAGACTGAAGTTAGCAACCAAACAATATTGGTAATAAAAGATTTTGCTGAGAAAAACGAGATTAAAGACCAAAGCCAGCTTTGGGGTTACCAGATAAAAGAATTATTTCACAGGCTGGGCGCTTAATGCTATCGTCATTAGCTCAACCAATTCACCATAATCTTTGCTGAAATTCATTTCAGAACTTTCCCATAATTCTATGGGAATTTTTTTTGCCAGTTTTAAAACAAAGGTTTCGTTGTTTGTGTCTGGAATATTTGAGTTTTCTATATTCCGCCATAGTGGGTTTGGTAGTTGCATATCCCATGCATCATTAGTAAACCCAGTCATCCATTCTGTTTTATTAACCTGCCAGTTTGGTAAAGCCTTTACAAAAAAAGGCAAATAGTATTTTGAAACCTGTAATTGAATGCTGAAAAAATTACCCCACCAAAAAAATGTTCTGATGGCAAACTGGCCCGTTTCTTTGTCAAACGACCGGGGATAATCGAGCATAATCCACGGAAGTCCGTTGTGCTTTTCTCCTTTTGATATTTTTGGATGTATGTTAAATAATTCCGGGTATTTGACTTTCAACGACTCGCATTGCTGTTGGTAAACTGAGGCTGCAAGGCCAAATTGGTTACTTATTTTTTCAATGGAACTGTTCTTAGTTAAAATAATGTTCGCATCCCTTATCAGCAGGCGCTCTGCTTCAGAAAGTATTACTTTTGGTGCTTCCACTAAAGGCAAATTGTTTGGATTGTGATTAAAAAGCTTGATAAACTTATTTTACGTGCATTCATTGGTCCCTTTCTTGCCACTTTTCTGCTTGCCATTTTTGTATTGATCCTGCAATTTTTCTGGTTATGGCTCGATGATTTTGTAGGTAAAGGTATTGATACACCAACGCTATTAAAAGTAATATTGTTCGTGGCAGCCAGTTGGGTGCCAGTTGCGTTGCCATTAGCCATTTTACTTTCTACCATCATGACGTTTGGCAACCTTGGCGAAAGCTATGAACTGGTAGCTATTAAATCAGCAGGTATTTCTTTACAGCGTTTCATGCGCCCGATACTGGTTGTTAGTATCATTATTTCTGGCATAGCTTTTTTATTTAATAACAATGTAATACCTGTAATAAACCTGCAGCTGAACAAATTAAAATACGAGATTGTTTATACTAAACCTGCTTTTGATATTAAGCCGGGCGTTTTTTACGATCGCATTGAAGGCTACGTAATAAAACTCGGTAAAAAAGAAAAAGAAGGCGCTGCATTAAGCCAGATAATGATCTATGAAAAAGGAAACTATTTGCAGGATAACCTGATACTTGCCGACAGCGGATCCATGAAAGTTTCAGCGGATAAAAGATTCCTTGAATTTGATCTTAGAAATGGAATCCGGTATGAAGAAAAAGGCATGCGTAACGCTACCAATACAGATCTTACTACCATAAAATTTAAGGAGTATAAAAAAATATTTGACATCAGCAGTTTTTTTAGAGTGCGCACAGAAGATAGTTTATTTAAAGATAACTACAGGATGCTGAGTGTGCGGCAACTGGATGTTTTTATTGATTCAGTTAAGAAACGAACCACTGCTGCCTATAAAAAAATTGGTGATGAAATGGTAACAAGTTACAATTTCGCGAAGCTGAACGATAACGGGAAAATAAAACAGGTTGCCATTGGTAAAAAACCAATGAAAAAAATTAGTGATATAATTGCCGACAGTGCCAGGCAAAGTGTTATTGAATCTGCCTCCGGCCAAATAAGTAACATAAAGTCTGGGTTTGATATGGTGTATAGTGAATACAATGACAGGCGCCGCGATCAGCGTTTGTATGAATTGGCATGGCAACAAAAATTTTCTTTATCCTTTGCATGTTTTGTATTGTTTATGATCGGTGCGCCACTTGGTTCTATCATTAGAAAAGGTGGTTTGGGAACGCCCCTTGTTTTTGCGGTAATATTTTTTGTGATCTTTCACCTGCTAAATACATTTGGTGAGAAGTTCGCCAAAACGGGAACGCTGCCAATTATTCCCGGCACTTGGTTGCCAAGCATTGTTTTGGTACCTGTCGGTATTTTTTTAACTTACAAAGCTATGCGGGATTCTCAATTGTTCAATAAAGAATATTACTATAGGCAGGCAAAAGCGTTGAAAAGTTTTGTTGCAAAAAAACAGGCAGAAAGAACAGCGCGAAATGCTTAAAAAATTAATGATATGAACAGAAGGTCTTTTTTAGAAAATACATCCAAAGCAGGGTTAGGAACAATAGCAGTTACAGGTGGATTGTCAGTATTTGAAGCTTGTGGTCCCGCCAAAAAAGCAACAGGAACTTCAGTATATGCAGGTAGTCCAAATTTTCAGCAGCGTGTATTGTTGTACGATTACAAAGCACTGGAGCCAAACATTGATGCCGCCACAATGGAAATTCATTTTACCAAACATGCTGCGGCGTACACAAAAAATATGAATGAAGCTATTGCTGCAGAAAGTGTTCAGGCGTCATCGCTTGATGCCTTATTAGCTAATGTTTCAAAGTATTCGGTGAAGCTTAGAAATAATGCTGGCGGGCACTATAATCATGAGAGCTTCTGGACATGGATGACGCCGGGTGGTAAAGCAATGAGTTCGGGTTTTGCACAAGCTGTGGAAACTGCATTTGGAAGTACAAGTGATATGAAAAACAAATTTGCAGATGCAGGAATTAAGCGTTTTGGAAGTGGCTGGGCATGGCTGGTATTAGATGCAAGTAAAAAGCTGGTAATAGGCAGTACACCTAACCAGGATAATCCATTAATGGATGTTAGTGAACTGAAAGGTTTCCCTTTACTTGGCCTTGATGTTTGGGAACATGCTTATTATCTTAAATATCAAAATAAAAGAGCTGATTATATTAATGCATGGTGGAATGTTGTAAACTGGCAGGAAGTTGAGAATCGTTATAGTTTTGCCATGGCTCATTAAAGCTTATTTATATTCAAACTGCTTCTATAAAAAGAATTAAAAATCATTTAGATGGAGACTACTACTACCTGGAAAAACGAGATGGCATTTGTTACCGAATTTGATGGACATACAATTGAATTAAATGGTGCTTCCGGTGCAGATGGTAAAAGATTGGGGTTCGGCCCAAAGGCCTTGTTATTAAGCGGCCTTGCTGGTTGTAGTGGTATTGATGTGGTTGAAATGTTGCATAAAATGAAAGTGCCTTTTACAAAATTCACCATTCATACAGAGGCACAAATTATAGAAGAAAACCCGAAAGTTTTTAAAGAGATTACGATTGTATACAGTATTGATGCGGCGCCTGAATTTGAAGATAAAGTAAAACGGGCAGTTGATCTTTCACTGGAAAAATATTGTGGTGTAGCCGCTATGTTAAAAAAAAATAGCGCCATTGTTCCAAAAGTTATTCTAACAGCGGGATAAATTTTATACCTGTTGCATTGTTGTTTTATTCTTTTCTTCTGTTATTTAAAAGTGTTACCAAATGATTTAATATGGTGTTAGTGAAAATGACGGCAAATTTGCCGGCCAATAATTTTTAATACCGCAACTTATTTTGGCAACTAATAATAAAACAATAGCAGTTCAAAAATGGGTAACAATAACAGGTGTGTTGTTGTTGATAATAAAGTTCATTGCATATTATCTTACCCATTCTGTAGCCATACTTACCGATGCACTAGAAAGCATTGTAAATGTTGTAGCGGGTTTTATATCATTATACGGATTATACGTTGCCGCCCGGCCACGGGATGCAAATCATCCTTACGGACATGGTAAAGCAGAATTTTTATCTGCAGGTATTGAGGGTACACTGATTTTTATTGCAGGTATCTTCATTATCATCGAATCAGTTGATAAATTTCTGCACCCGCTACCAATTCAAAAACTGGATACAGGAATCATACTTATTGCAGTAGCAGGAATCATCAATTTTGTAGCTGGAAGAATTGCTATTAATACCGGCAAAAAAAATAATTCACTGGCTATTACTGCAACCGGTAAACACCTGGTATCGGACAGCGTTTCCACGGCAGGATTAATTATAGGATTGCTTATTTTATACTTTACAAAAGTTAAATGGATTGATAGTGTTGTAGCAATATTATTTGGTGGTATTATCATTTATACGGGCATTAAAATAATGCGTACAAGTGTTGCAGGAATTATGGATGAGTCGGACAATAATTTAATAGATCATTTGGTTGTTTTGCTAAATAAAAATCGCCGGCCAAACTGGATTGATATGCATAACCTGCGGGTAATAAAATATGGCAGTAGTCTTCATTTGGATTGCCATGTTACCATGCCGTGGTATCTTAATTTAGATGAAGCGCATGTTGAAGTAGATGCACTGGCGTTATTGGTGAAAAGTGAATTTGGTGATGCTTTTGAATTATTTGTGCATACAGATGGTTGCCTGCCCTTTAGCTGCAGGATCTGTTCTAAACCTGATTGCCAGGTAAGAAAGCATCCTTTTGAACAACTGTTGGAATGGGATAGCAATAATATCTTTCTGAACAAAAAACATGAACTTTTAAATGCGTGAAGCCAAACAAATTGCATCAGCAATTGATCATACACAATTAAAGCCGGGAACCCTGGTTTCGGATATTGAGAAGCTTTGTATGGAAGCCATAGAATACGGGTTTGCTGCAGTATGTGTGCCACCGCTATTTGTAAAGCAGGCGGCAACAATATTAAAAAATCAACCTGTAAAAGTTGCCACGGTTATTGGCTTTCCGTTTGGATATTGTGCGGTAGAAGCAAAGCTGGCCGAAATCGTATTGGCTATTGTAGATGGTGCGGATGAACTGGATGTTGTAGTTAATTATACCGCTATAAAAAACTACGATTGGGTCTTTGCCGCCAATGAAATAAATCACTTGATGCCCCTTGTAAAAAATAGCAATAAGGTCATAAAAGTTATTATTGAAAGTGGAAGCCTATCAAACAATGAAATAATTAAATGCTGCGAATTGTATGCAGCGGCAGGTGTCGATTTTGTGAAAACATCAACCGGTTATGCCGAAAGCGGCGCATCGGTGGAAGCTGTTGCTTTAATGCGTAGAAGCCTGCCGCCTCATGTACAGATAAAAGCTTCGGGCGGCATTCGCACGGCGCTTTTTGCCAGCCAGCTCATGGATGCAGGGGCCACAAGAATTGGCTGTAGTAGTGGTGTAGCGATCGTAAAAGGCGG
The DNA here is from genome assembly GCA_046596065.1 of Phnomibacter sp. Taxonomy (GTDB): domain Bacteria; phylum Bacteroidota; class Bacteroidia; order Chitinophagales; family Chitinophagaceae; genus Phnomibacter. The sequence goes on from JBKJNG010000003.1 coordinate 9,477, forward strand.
GCTTGCAAACGGCAATTATTAACTATTCGTAGCCTTAGATTATTTGTTACCAAAATCATAGGATTTTAAAAATGCTTTATGTAATTAAATTTGTGCCATGAGAATCATTTTCAAATGTTTTAAAATAACAGCCCCGCTTATATTAATCAGTTTATTAAATGCTGCTGCCGCAACTGCGCAGACCGATACAAATACTGTAGAAGTTGTAAAAGACGCCCGAATTGATCTGCTGGTTAAAAAACAGGCACAGATAAATAAAGTGGCTGTATTTAAAAACAGCCGGGGCGAATACAAAGGCTTTAGAATTATGATCATGAATACAAATGATCGGGAACTTGCCTATAAAACCCGTGCAGATATCCTTCGCTATTATCCTGAGTATAATGTGTACATGGCTTATCAATCACCTTATTTTAAGATTAAAATGGGTGATTTTCTTAAAAAAACCGATGCGGATAAGTTTAAAAAAGAGATAGCAGCCATGTTTAAGCAGGGCACTTTTGTAATACAGGATATTATAAGATTGTCACCTGAGGATGAAGCGAAACTGCTAAAAGAGGCTGAAGAAGAATAATGCGATTGTCCAATTACTCGGGTTTATCTTACACCATAGCACTTTTTAATTTTAGTGTCTTTTTAATAGCTTGTAATTATTACCGTGTTTAGTTAGTTAATACAGCGCTTATGTCTGCCGAACGAATTAAAGAATTAGCAAAGTCGTATAAAATGGCTTTTATTGAAATACGGCATCACCTGCATGCGCATCCCGAATTAAGTTACCAGGAATTTGAAACAAGTCTTTTTGTTCAGCAGCAATTAAAGACAATTGGCATTCCCTTTAAAGTAATAGCAACAACCGGTGTAGTTGGTGTTATTGAAGGTAAAAATCCGTCATCAAGAATAGTTGCATTGAGGGCGGATATGGACGCATTGCCCATACAGGAAGAAAATAGTATTTCTTACAAATCCACAAAGCCCGGCGTTATGCATGCCTGCGGGCATGATGTGCATACCACTTGCTTGCTCGGGGCTGCAAGAATATTATATGAAACCAAAGTTGATTGGGAAGGAACCGTTAAACTGATTTTTCAACCGGGAGAAGAAAAAAATCCTGGTGGAGCCAGTCTTATGATCAAAGATGGTGTGTTAGAAAATCCTGCACCAGCCGGAATTTACGCCATGCATGTACATCCGGGGTTGCCGCTTGGCCGGTTAAGTTTTAGAAAAGGAACGGTAATGGCAAGTGCCGATGAATTGTACATCAGCATTAAAGGAAAAGGCGGCCATGCCGCGGCGCCACACTTAACAGTGGATACCATACTTGTTGCATCGCATCTTATCTTATCCTTGCAGCAAATCATCAGCCGTAACAACAACCCTTTTAATCCATCTGTTTTAAGTATTACATCCGTACAGGGCGGCAACACTACCAACGTTATACCCAGCGAAGTAAAGCTGATGGGTACTTTACGTTGTATGAACGAAGAGTGGCGTTTTAAAGCGCACGACCTTATAAAGCGCCATATTGAAGATACCTGCCATGCCATGGGCGCTGACTATTCAGTTCATATTGATGTTGGTTATCCAACGGTTTATAACAACCCGGGGCTAACTGCAAATGCCTGGCAATTAGCCGAAAATTTTGTTGGAAAAGAATATGTTGAAGAAACCGAAATGCGTATGGGAGCCGAAGACTTTGGTTATTATGCACAGCAGATCCCCGCTTGTTTTTTCAGGCTTGGCGTTATGAATAAAGCAAAAGGAATTACTAGCGGCGTACATACACCTACCTTCAATATTGATGAAGACGCTATTGAAGATGGCATGGCCATGATGGCCTGGCTTGGTGCAACAGGGATGACGAAGATTTGATTGGTAATAATTTAACCAAACTAACCTTCTCTTCTTTCACAGGCTTCCAGTGTATTTACCAATAAGGCGCCAATGGTCATTAAACCAACTCCACCGGGTACAGGTGTAATCCAGCTGCATTTGGGTGCTACGTTTGCAAAGTCTACATCACCCTTCAAAGTAAAGCCTGATTTTTTTGATGCATCTGGTACTCTTGTAATACCCACATCAATTACAACCGCTCCTTCTTTTACCATATCGGCGGTTAAAAACTCGGCACGGCCGAGTGCCGCTACAATAATGTCTGCCTGTAGCGTAAACGACTTAAGATTTACTGTTTTACTATGGCAAACTGTAACGGTACAATTACCAAAAGGCTGTGGGTTGCTCAGTAAAACACTAATGGGACGGCCAACAATATTACTTCTGCCAATAACCACCGCATGTTTGCCCTGCGTTGGTATATTGTAATGTTTCAGCATAAGCATAATACCGTAGGGTGTGGCTGATATAAAACTGGGTAATCCCT
>JBKJNG010000098.1:0-3249 GCA_046596065.1 Phnomibacter sp.
AAAATGGTTTGTTCAATAAGACTTCCTTAGCAAGCCCCGACTGCTGAACCAAGCCATCTGTTACCGCCAAAATTGTAAATAGGGGTGCATCTGTCGCTACCAATAAACTATTGCCGCGAATAGCATCAAAAAAGCGTCAAAAATTAAATTGGTTGATTACGGGTTACTGATCAGCTGATGTATCATAGGAAGAAAATGAAGGTGAGTGATATGCCAATTTTTAAAATTAAAAATTCAGTTGGAAACCCATTTGTCACCATACAATAAGCGCTAAAAACTGTACTAAAAAAGCATTCCTTCGTTGCTGTATTTATTGTTCAATACTACCACATAGCATCCTTAAAAGATTATGCGACACTGTAGTTTTATATCTAAGTTTTCGGTAGTAACTTTTGCATAAGATACCGGTTGTGCTAATGAATGTTCCAACAGTATATACACCTGCAAAATGGAATTAATAAATCAAACGGAAAGCGAATTAGATCCAGTGCCGGCCATTTCTTCTACTTACTGGCTCACACGCTTTGTTATGTTGCGGTTGCTGGGAGTTGTGTACGCGGTGGCATTTCTCGTTACAATCAACCAGGTCATTCCTTTAATTGGCGCTCACGGACTAACGCCGGTTGGCATTTACATAAAATGGGCAAGCGCTACACTTGGGTCAGACGGGGCTGGCTTCCTGCGACTGCCATCATTGTTTTGGTTCGGGCATTCTGATACTACACTTTTAACCGCTGCATGGGTAGGGTTTGTACTTTCCTGTGTAGTTGCGGCAGGCTACGCAAATGCGCTGATGCTTGCTTTTCTCTGGTTGCTTTATATGTCATTCGCTCATGTTGGGCAGGAGTGGTATTGGTATGGATGGGAGATCCAGCTTACTGAAACCGGTTTTCTTGCCATTTTTCTTTGCCCGCTGGCCGACCCACGGCCGTTTCCCCGTTACGCACCACCCATGCCCATCATCGTTTTATTCCGGTGGTTAATTTTCCGCCTCATGTTTGGTGCCGCGTTGATTAAGTTACGTGGCGATGAGATCTGGCATAACGGCACGGCCCTCTACTACCATTTCGAAACGCAGCCTATCCCCGGGCCGTTGAGCCGCTGGTTTCATTTCCTCCCACATACATTTTTGAAAATGGGCGTGTGGTTTAATTGGCTGGCCGAGCTGGCGGCACCGTTGTTTGTTTTCTGGCCACGATTGGCCCGTCATATTGCGGGAGTGATCATCATATTGTTCCAGTGTAGCCTTATCCTTAGTGGCAATCTCTCTTTTTTAAATTGGCTCACGATCATTCCTGCTTTGGCTTGTTTTGATGATCGTTTCCTCGGCAGGCTGCTTCCCAAGAGGCTCGTTGGCAAAGCGGAGGCCGCGGCTGAAAATGCCGAAGAATCGAAACCCATGCTCACTACTGCCTGGGTTGTAGCTTTTGTAATAGGGCTCCTTAGCATCCTGCCTGCGGCTAATATGCTGTCTTCCCGGCAAATTATGAATACTTCGTTCGATCCGTTCGACCTCGTAAATACTTATGGTGCATTTGGAACAGTGGGCAAGGAACGTTTGAATGTAGTATTCGAGGGAACGACGGATGCAGACTCTACAGATAAAGCGAATTGGAAACCTTATCTCTACAGAGGGCTGCCTGTGCTTTTAAACAAACGGCCTCCTCAAATTGCCCCCTACCAGTTGCGGTTAGATTGGCAGATGTGGTTCGCAGCCATGTCATCTGCCGATGAATACCTGTGGACCTATAACCTCGTGTGGAAACTGCTTCATAACGACCCCGGTGCCGTGGGTTTGTTTGCTGGCAATCCTTTCCCAGGTAAGCCGCCACGGCACATACGTGCCGTGTTGTATCGATACCAGTTTGCAAAGCCTGGCAATCCGCAGGGACTTTGGTGGATTAGAGAGCGGATCGGCCTGTGGCTTCCCGTTTTGTCCACAAAAAATCAGCAGCTTGTGAGATTTTTGAAGAGTAAAGAATGGATACCATAAAGCGTTGCATTTATTTTTTATTTGCTCCAAGCACCAGTGCCATAGTTGCCCAGTTACTGCCTGCCGCAGAAATAAACTGGTCATCATCGTGCGGGAAGCCACTGTCCACAAAACGTACAAAAGGATAAGATCGTGATATCACATGCCAGGAACCATCTTCCAATTGCGTGCGTAAAAGAAAAGCAATTCCTTTCCTGTATTCGGGAGCTGTAACGGGTAGTTGGCCCGATTGATTTAATGCATATAAACTCTGACCTGTTGCGTAGGCATCGGTCTCAAGCGAATCAAGTTGCGACCATCCGCCATCGTCATGTTGTGCAGCAAGCAATTTCTTTGCCTGCAATTCAATCACATGACTATCGCTTTTCGACCATGTTAATCCAAGCAACTGAAATGCTTTTTCCTCATTGGCCTCAGGCTTATTGTTTACAAGCCATTGCCTTGCTTTTGCGATGCGCTGCTCAACTTCGCTGTGTAACACCTCCGGAATATAGGCTTGTATATTTTTCACGGTTAGTGCAGTAGCGGTAAACGTATAATATTCGAGTGGCGGACGAAAGTTGGGACTTACCCAGCTGCCATCATTTTTTTGCCTGCGCATAATATTTTGTGCAAGTAGTTCAAGCGTTTTATTTTTTTCATAATGATTTGCAGACAACGCCCACAAATCATAATTGCCTGTCATTATAATGGCCACCGGATCTTCATTTTCTACCAGTATCGGCATCCTTGATTTCCAGGTTTTGCAAATTGAATCAAGCGCTTCATTGGTGAGAGCATCACTCACACTAAATCCATTGTCTTTTGCAAGGGCAAACGCAACACCACCTAAACCTTGTCCATGGCATGAGTGGCAGGTTACCGCATTTTTTAAAAACGTATGACTACTACTTTGCAATAAGGGAATGCTTTTATTAATGGCAACATCCACTTCGGCAGGTGTGTAATTATCACCAGTGCCATTTTTAAAAGCAAGAATGATTAGGAATAAGCCACCAAGCACTATATATTTTTTCATGATTTTATTTGTTTTGACCGTGGTTTGAAATGCGCACCGTGTTCGTTGTTTTATTTTGTGCAGCCAGCAGAACAACTATTGTGCACCATGTTTTTTTAAGAGTGCAACAGTTGCTGTATTTCCTTTTTTAATCGCCCACGAAAGCGCTGTCGAACCATCTTTTGATTTCGCATTTATTTGAGCGCCATGATCCAGCAGGTCCAGGATTATTTCCGGCCTGTCAAATTCATTATAAACG
>JBKJNG010000108.1:0-2622 GCA_046596065.1 Phnomibacter sp.
CGAGGATGCTTAATAGCTTTTCGTGGCTAAAAATACCGGAAGGTAATTTTAGTTTAGCAGGCATGGCAGGCGTTTTAAGCGGGGTTATGTATTGCCCGCTTACCGCAATCTTTTTAATAGCAGAAATTACTAACGGATATGAGTTGTTTATTCCATTAATGATCGTGTCTTCCCTCTCTTTTTTTATTGTAAAAACCTATGAACCATTTTCAATGGATACGAAAAAACTTGCATTGGAACACCAAATATTTACACACAAAAAAGAAACAAATATTCTAACAGCTATAAACCTTGATAGTATTTTGAGGGACAGTTATGAAACAATAACTATCGACAAAAAGTTATACGACCTTATAGAAATAATTAAGCGAAGCGATAAAAATATATTTGCGGTTATAGACAAAAAGGAAAAATTCATCGGCATCGTTGAATTAAACGATATTAAGCAGCAAATCTTTCAGCCTGAACAGTTTAATAAAATCACAATTAAAAGTATCACGAAAAGACCGCCTTCTGTTTTATTTTTAGACCAGGACATGCATTCGGTTATGGAAAAATTTGATATTACGCAAAGCTGGTATTTACCGGTATTGGATAAGGAAAGGAAGTTTTTAGGATTTATTTCAAAAACAAAGCTATTTAACAAATACAGGGAAATACTTGCAGCGCAGGGCGATCTCTATGACGAATAAAACCGAGGAAATAAACAGCATTTAACGACCAAAAATTACAACATACACATGAAAACAACCAGCCTTCAAATTGAAATCGTCCCATGAGGGCGCTTGAAAAAAAGACCATTATATCTGAGTAAAAAGGCCATCTGATATGTGGGAAAATATAAACCATTTCGCAACAAGCTAATGAGGTTCCACCATCGCTTTTCGTTACGAATTCCTGTTATGGGTGACTGAATGCTTTTGCAACTGCCAGAAATCACAGTTCTGAGTTGGCTGAACCATTTTTCCAACCTTTATTTGGATCCTTCACCTTTTTCAACCGAATTTTAAACATCCATCCAGCACTGGTTTAAATATATATTCATATTGTCACTACTTTTTATATGCCTGTAAACGATCAAATGTTGCTCATTCGTCGCCACGACTTCTTTGCGCAGCTTACCGATGAAGACTATAATTCACTGAACATTCTGCATAATTTTAAAGAAGCTAAACGGAACGATCATATCTATTTTGAATCGGCCCAAAACCGCAACCTGTATTTTGTAAAAGACGGTTTTGTAAAAATTGGCTATCACGATAAAGAGGGTAATGAAGTGATTAAAGAGATTATAAGCGCAGGTGATATTTTTGGCCAGATAACGCTGGAAGAAAAAAACAGTGAAGGTGAATTTGCCCAGGCTTATAAAGCCGATGTTAGCCTTTGCATGTTCCGGGTGCAGGAGTTTTCCGCCCTGCTCGAAAAAAAGCCCCAACTCGCTATCAGGTTTACCCGGCAGGTTGGCAGCAAACTTAACCGGCTCGAATGCCGTATGATCAACTTGTTGCAAAAGGATATTCGTTCAAGGCTACTTTATTTTTTTTACACATTGGCCCAACAGCAGCGCCAGCATATTTCAGGCAACAGTTTTTCCATCCGTAATTTTCTTACGCACGATGATGTTGCCAGGTTAATTGGCAGCACACGCCAAACCGTAACAACCATGCTTACCGCCCTGGAAGAAGAAGGGCTGGTAACTTTTAACCGAAACATTATTGCTATTGCTGATGTGAAGAAAATGCAAAACAGTTTAAGTGTCTTTTAGCCGACATATTGAGCAGCGCCACTGAAATAGTTTTGTGTTGTACTTAAAACAAACGAGTAATGAAACTTTTTTCCACTGCCATATTATTGCTGCTTTCCGCAACAGCATTTTGCCAACAGGCAGAAGTTAGAACAAAAAATTTTAACCTGTCAAACGGTAACATCGCTATTAATGGCTACGATCCGGTAGCCTATTTTACACAAAACAAAGCAGTAAAAGGAAGTAAAGAAAATGCTGTTAGCTATGATGGTGTAGTGTACTATTTCAGCAGCATAGCGGATAAAGAAACCTTTAAGAAAGCGCCCGCTAAATACGAACCGCAATATGGGGGCTGGTGTGCATATGCCATGGGGAACAGTAGCGAAAAAGTGGAAATAGATCCTGAAACATTTAAGCTGAAAGATGGCAAGCTATACCTGTTTTACAACAAGTACTTTACCAATACGCTTAAAGGCTGGAACAAGGATGAAAACAACCTGCAAAACAAAGCTGATAGCAACTGGAAGAAGCTTTTTCCAAAGGGATAAAAGAAGGCTGGATGTTTCTATATTCAAATGCCAATCGTGCGTTGTGAGTAGTGAAAACGTGACAACAATAACACTTTACATTAATACGGCTGTTTACTCACTACTGACTGCCACTTACTACACAGCGACATATTATTCATAACCTGACACTAGTAATTAATCAACCATCATTCTATCTAAAATACTGCTATGCAATCAAAAAAAATTCTGTCGTGGGCGCTGCGCATAATTGCTGCTGTTATTTTGCTCCAAACATTGTATTTCAAATTTTCCGCCTCAGAAGAATCAGTTTATATTTTTTCTACCATAGGCATAGAACCCTGGGGCCGT
>JBKJNG010000477.1:0-3728 GCA_046596065.1 Phnomibacter sp.
TTTACTATTCAACCCGGCAGCACCTTAACATGGACGGGCGAACCCACATCGGCCGATGTTAATATTACCGCTGTTTATGTTGCTAACGCAGCGCCTATCGACCTTGTAGAACAGCAATTAACAGATGCTTCTGCAAGGTCGATAGGCGCTGCGTTCGCAACATAAACAGCGGTAATATTAACATCGGCCGATGTGGGTTCGCCCGTCCATGTTAAGGTGCTGCCGGGTTGAATAGTAAACTTTCTGCGCAGCAAATTGAACGACATTTCGTAGGCGCCTTCATTCAATTGATACGTTCCTGTGAGCGACATTTTTCCGCTTGCATCAATACCGCCACTAAGGTTTCCTTCACCTTTTATCCTTACAAAATCGCCATTGGCCTCATCTATAACCATGCTAAATTCTGCGCCTTTGTCAATAGTAATATTTGCTACAAGATCTAATCCTCTTATGGCTGAATGATTAAGCGTATCGAATTTGGCAAGGAGCATAGAATCCAGACCGGGGCTATCCTGATCGAAGAATTCAACAATGCCTTCTCTTGCTGCTACCTGCGGATCGTTTTGAGGTAATACAATTGTTACACTTGTTTTATCATTAACTGTAAGATCAGCATTTACATCGGGTTTATTCATATCGCCACGAATACGAATTCTTGTGTTGATGTACATGTTGCCATAATACAGCGGGTTATCTTTTTTAGTGGAACTTAATACCTTAAAGTTGTCCGCATCAATATTAAGATTGAACCTGTATTGTTTAAAATCAGTTGTATACACAGCACCGTTAATAACTGCTGCGTTGTTTGCTGAATCAGCAACAGTGAATTTATTGAAATGAATTCCATCGTCTTGAAAACTGATGCGTTCATCATTTAAATGAAACAAAGAATTAAGCATGGTAACATTCATAGCGGCCTGCTTAAAATCGAGGTTTCCGATTATTTTTGGTGATGTTGCATTGCCTGTAACTTTCATGCGCCCTTCGAGGTTACCGGTCATCTGTTTTAGATACCCGCCGGTAAATGACTCTATGGATGCAAGATTTAATTTTTCAAGATTTACATCAAATTTCATATGACCATCACCGGCGGTATAGTAGTTTCCAGTTGCTTTTAACGAATTGCCGTTACCCGTAATCGCTACATCCGCATAGTAACTATCTGCGCCTTTATTATTTGCTTTAATTACAATATCTCCCAGTGTATCTTTTTTATAATTGAAACTGTTTATGGTAAGATTCGCATCAAAAACAGGAGCGGCATTGAGGTTTGTTACAACCGCGTTGCCATTAATTGTTCCACCCATGTATAACGAATCCTGTTCTGCAATTTTTGTAAGCGATTCAATTTTGAAATTTGAAAACTGCAATGCAAGCGGTGCATTAAATGCAGGATTCTGACTCTTAATTGTCAGTGATTGATTTGAATTGCTGATTTCAAAATTTGTGGCTCTTATTCCGTTTGCACCAAACTCAATTTTGTTTTGCGGATTCACGGTCCAATTATCATAATCCAGTTTTAATCCTTGCTGCAGAAGCATTACCTCGTAGTTGCCACTTCGTTGCAGCATGGTTCCTGCAACCAAATATTTTTCTTTATTGTCGCTATCCTTTACCGATAAATTATATGCGATGGTGTTATTAGCAACATGGCCCTGCAATGTTGCCGAAGGAATTTTGTAAGAACCACTTGCAAATCCGGCTACATTGATCGTATAATTTAAAGCACTGTCGGTTGTATTAATTTGTACAGTTCCTTTTTTAATTTGATTGGTGCCATATTGAAGTGCAGGAATATTGCCATTTATTACAATCGAATTTGTTTCAGTATTCATATTGCCAGTGACCACAATAGAATCCGACAGTGTTAACGCGGGCATTAATTCGCGTAAAAAAGCTGAATTGAAAACCTTTACAAAAAAAGAAACATTATGTGGAACTTTTGATGTAGGAGTTGGTGTGCCAACAGTATAATATCGGTTAATTATTTGTTGTGCCGCAGTTCCAATTCCAGATAAAGTGTATTTGCCATTAAGACCGGCTGTAAGTATTGGAGAGGTAACAAAAATTGAATTTCCTGAATCGGTTTGGGTTGCATCAACATGAATGGTATCGGAAACAAATCTTTTTGTGCCGGTATTAACAAGCAGCTCGGTTACGGTAATTTTTCCATGTAAATTATCAATATCAAGATTGGGAATGTCAGCATTAATTTTTGCATGAAACTTTATATCCTTGTCAGAGAAATGCAATGGCTTTAAAGCAATACTATCAATCATAATTGTTGATTGAATAGCAGGCTTTGCACCATTTAAGTTAGCGCTTGCCTGTAAATCAAGCGTGATATTTGGATCCTTGATATCAGCCACCAATTGATATAATCCCTGTGCCCCGCTTCCATCAAAAGTTAGATTGCGATACGTGTAATCTTTTACTTGCGCACTGATAACTTTTCCATTTGCAGATGCTGCTATACGCGACGGCGTGTATCCTTTGCCACTTACATTTGCATTAAGAGATATTACACCAAACTGGTCTTCTTTTTTCAATAAACGGCCGGCATTAAAATTATCGAGTACAATAGCTGCGTTGTAAATTGCCCGGATGGAATCTGCAGGATTAGAAACGGTTGCCTTTACAGCCGCATTGCCAAAAGAGGAAAGCAGGTTAAGGTCCGTTTGTAATTGCTGCATGTTGCCGCTTAATTTGCCACGTAATGCAATGCTTGGCGGTATGCGTATACTCGCTGGCAAAATTTCTTTTGGTATCAATGCATTTATGTCAACATCTGTACTGCTTATATCAGCAATATCGAGGCTAGTATTGAGCTTATTCATATCGGGCAAACCAGAAATGCGGCCAGATAATTTTACGTGCGTGTTTTGTAAACCAGTTACGTCAAATTCAGAAATAAGCATGTTGTTTACACTTCCTTTTAACACAATATCCGTCCGAAATTTTCCATCAGGAAACTTTGCAAACAGCGGTTGTGATGCGAGTTGAGGTGCGAAATATAAAATGTCTTTAAATCCAATGACAGAATTTCTAAGATCAGCATCCAGTTGTAATAAACCGATATTCTTTGATACGGTTTCAATAGATGGATATTGAACAAGAATTGATCTTTGTAATTTGGTATTTGGTGTTTCAAGTTCCAGGTCTTTCAACGAAGCTTTTGTGCTTGTATAAAGGAAATCTGTTTTAAGTTTTGTTATATCAACACCGCTTTTTTCCGTAAAGCCGAAATCATTTATTTCTCCTGCAATAGAATCTGGCTGGTAATGAAAAGCCCTTGCATCTAAATGCAATTTTTTAATATCAAGGTGGCTGTAGTCCATCCCCTTTGGAATGGCGGGTGTATTGTTATCGTTGTATATAAAGTTGTTGTTCTTAAAAAGTATTTTTTTGGCAGAAACAATCCATCCTTGTTTTTGAATAATAACACCAACCGTATCTGCTGCATTTGATATATCCTTTGCTATTTTTTTTGCGGCTGGCTTTCTGCCCAAATATATATTCGCAGATGTATTTCTTAGTAACAGTCCGTCAAGACTTACACGTTCGTTTGCGATATCTATTTTTTCGGGTTGAATATTTAATTGCCCAATTTTTAAATTTGTAAAGAGTGAATCAATCTCATTACGGTAGTCAAGGTTGATTTTTGTTAAATCGATTTCTTCGAACTTAAGATCTAGTGGTTTTATATAAACAGCAGAATCCGGTTTGTT
>JBKJNG010000308.1:0-3194 GCA_046596065.1 Phnomibacter sp.
TATGCATTGGTGCATGGCGAAGGACTCAGTTTTGATGAATTAGCGCTTGTTGAACCATTGGCAATTGGTGCGCATGGTATTTGGCGGGCGGGTGTTACAGCAGATGAATTTGTGTTGGTGATTGGTGCCGGCCCAATTGGTTTGGGTACCATGGAATTTGCAAGAATCGCTGGCGCAAAAGTAATAGTGATGGACATCAATAATGATCGCCTGGAATTTTGTACCAGAGAACTAAAGGTAGATTATACCATCAATCCGGTAGAAAGCGATGCTGCGGCCGTTTTAAGCACCATTACGGGTGGCGATATGCCCACGGTGATAATTGATGCGACCGGGAATCTAAACGCTATAAATAACGCTTTTCAGTGGCTGGCGCATGGCGGCTGTTATGTACTGGTGGGTTTACAAAAAGGGAATATCAGTTTTAACCATCCTGAATTTCATAAAAGAGAATCTACCCTGATGAGCAGCCGCAATGCTACACGAGCGGATTTTGAACATGTAATGAATAGTATGAAAAAAGGACTGGTAAAACCAACTACTTATATCACCCACCGTGTTGCATTCGATGCAATTAAAACAGATTTTGAAAGCTGGTTGAATCCTGCAACGGGTGTAATTAAAGCGATGGTGGAAATGTAGTGATTTTAAGATTGTGGCATTATTGGATTAAAATCCAATGATGTTAGAATATTTAAAATGGTGAGATGATGAAGTCCAGGTTTAGCATCGCACCATTTTTATTAAAAGCACTATTTACTATTTGCAACTTTTACAACTTCCTTTAAAATTAGCTTCTTCAATAAACTACTTTTCGAAAGCAAATTAAAGCAGCCGTTAAAAAGCCATTCCCTATTGAAAACAATATGTTGTGTTAAGTAGCTTTTGCGGGCATTCCACCAGAGTTTCTTATACAACTGCCGGTCGTATTGTTTCATGAAATCACCCGAAAAACTATTCTCTTTAAAACATTTAATGATCTGCCAGCCTGCATAACGACCAGAAATCATAGACTGGCCAATGCCTTCACCAGTTGCCGGATCTATAAGAGATGCAGCATCGCCGCAAAGCATAAAATGATCACCGCTGATAACCACTTTTCTTGAACCCAAAGGCAATCCGTATCCTTCAATTTTTCCTTTTAATTCAGCATGTGCAAAACGGCTTTTAACGGATGGATTATTTTTAATGATATCCTCCATGGTTTGGCGCAGGTTTATTTTCTTTTTTGAAATGGTGGAAGATGGAATACACAAACCAACATTTGCCATATTATTTGGCAAAGGGAAAATCCAGAAATAGCCCGGTAAAATTCCTTTCATGAAATGCAACTCGTATGTTTTTTCTGTCATGCCGCTTACATTTTCGTAATAACCTCTCACACCACCCATATAATGCGCAAGATCAGTTTTGTTTGCAGCTAATTTTTTATTGATGATGGAGTGTGCGCCATCGCAACCAATAATCAATTTTGATTTGAAAGTGTTTCCACCTGCTACAACTGTTGCATCCTTTAGTTCAGCATCTATTTTCGCATCGGTTATTTCGTGATTCAGATACCAGCTGATATTGGGCTCATCTGCGGTTAAACGGTATAAAAAATCATCCCAGTGCATTCGGGTAGAAATAAATCCCATTTCGCCTGAAACGACATCGATGTATTGTTGATTGGGTGCAATGATGCGGCAGGTGTTTACTGGTGTTTTTTCAGTAAAATTTTTAACAGCTTCAGCATATTTCGGATGAATGGTGGCCAGTACTTTTGAAACATAAGCAGCAACGGCATCACCGCAAACCTTATTGCGTGGAAAACCTGATTTTTCAATAACAGCCACTTTTAATCCACTGCCGGCCAGTGCAAGTGCGCAGGTACTTCCTGCCGGTCCGCCACCACAAATAATTACATCAAATACTTTCATGCCTGTCACCCATTGGAAGTTTCAAAAGTAGGCGTAAGGTAAATGGCCTATTGCAATTAGTTGTAGCAATGATGAATTTAGTTGCCGGGTGCTGATGAAAGGGGTTATGTAAATGCAATAATTTAATTCGTTACCAGGCGGTATATAAGTATTGCCACTACTGCCAAAACTATACTTGAATAAAGCGCTTTGTTATGCCTTGCTAACCAGTTAGGCAAGTAAATGTCAAAATTATCGTTCGTTGAATCGGAGTATTTACGGGCAATTATAGTTACAGGGCAAACGTTTTTGAATAACAGCAAAACAAGGCCTTCCAGTAATATTAGTCCGAGGCAAATCCATATCCATTTGTCAATCTTGTTAGTAATAACAGCATACAATAAGTAAAAGATAACGATGTTAAAAAAGATCCAGATTAATGTATGAATTATTTTGATATGTGTGAGTTTGGTGGCTGCTTTCATTATGTAAGAATATTATATATCAGGGGAATTGGTGCTGACATGGCAGCCCAATAAAATCCCGGTTAAAAATACTTAGGATTTCAAACTATTTGTACCTAATAGTCAAACCTTAAAAGAAATTGGCCAAATTGTATTTAAAATTACAATGGTCTAGCGGGGAAAAAACATCGAAGGTGTTGCTTAGCGGGCCGCTAATAAGCTTTAACCGCTATGGTCTAACTGTTGCCGTCCGTTTTGCACGTTCTATTTTTACAGTGTTACTTGTTGTAATCTAAAGTGACTCGTTTAAAATTTCACGTCGTAAAAATTACCGGAATAGTTTATGCCGATGCAACAGCCATCAGTTTTTTGCTTACAACCTCCTCAAACGTCCGCCCGGTTATTTTCGACTCTATCCAGCTTGCAAAATCAAAAATTTTGAGCACCTGTATTTCGTTTTTTTCGTTACCTATGGCTAAAAACATACTTTTATATTTCTCCGCAACGGCTGTTTTTTCTTTGTTGGAAAGCGATTGTCCTGAAAGCTGCACAAAACCGAAAATGATCTTTTCAACCCTATAGGTTTTACGTTGTCCGCTAAACATGGTTCGTTTAACCGACCGTAGTTCGTTCATTACTACATCGTCGTTTCCCATTTCGTGGTGTATAAGCAGGTGCAATAACCTAAACGTTTGGAACACCGGAAGTTTGTAATATTGTTTGCCTTTAAACAATACCTTACCCAGGTATAGGTGAGATTTATCGAGGTCGTTGTTGCCAAAATAAATAAGTGCCGTGTATAAAAATACTTCTGCCTGCTTATTAGGATCAA
>JBKJNG010000038.1:0-13241 GCA_046596065.1 Phnomibacter sp.
GCAAAGCGTAAAGGCTGTCATATCCATTACCCGCAGGTTATTGCTAATACATTCCTGGAAAGTAATGGAATCGTATTTTACGGCAGTTGGATCTTTTTCAGGATCGGCATTGTAAATACCATCCACCCTGGTTCCTTTTAAAATTACATCGGCCTTAATTTCAATGGCACGCAAAGAGCCCGCTGTATCGGTAGTAAAATATGGGTTGCCGGTACCAGCGCCAAATATTACAACACGGCCTTTTTCCAGGTGACGGATAGCTCTGCGGCGGATATAAGGTTCAGCAACAGCTTCCATAATAATGGCGCTTTGCAAACGGGTATAAACGCCTTCTTTTTCCAAAGCACTCTGTACTGCCATGCCGTTAATTACGGTAGCAAGCATGCCCATATAATCGCCTTGTGCTCTTTCGATCCCGGTTTCGGCTTCGTTCATGCCCCTGTAAATATTACCACCACCCACTACCAGCGCTACCTGAACGCCGAGGTCGGTAATTTGTTTGATGTCTTTGGCATATTGCCTGAGTACGAGCGGATCAAGACCGAATGATTTATCGCCCATTAATGACTCACCAGAAAGTTTGAGAAGAACGCGTTTGTATTTAGGTAACATGTTGAATGTATGATTTGCGATGTATGATTTGTGATTTTTGCTGCATTTACAATGAACATTGTATTTACCAACTACTAACCACCAACTCCCTGTTTCTTTTAAAGCCGGGCAAAGAACACGAAAAATGGGCAGGTAGCAAAACTGCTTACAGCAGTTGTTGCTAAAAGAAGGCGAAAATGCAGGGCTTAATAGTTATAAAAACTTGGCGCACGCATTTTAAATTGCTAAAATGTAAAGGAGCTTATCGTTTAAATTTTGTTTCATAGACCGCAATCCATTCCTCGGGGGTAATTTTTGAGGCTAGTTTTCCTATCAGATCAAAAGGAATTAGCTCCGGTTTTTTAAACCGGATACAGCTTTTGCCCATGTCCAGTTTTGTATTGCCCTGGTGTTTGTATTCATCAGTAAACCAGTTAAGTAATTTTTCATCGGCATAAATGCCCATGTGATAAATTGCTATGAAATTTTTTTGAGAAGCAATACTTATAAAGGGCAATTGCTGCCTGGGATCGCAATGATAGCCTGCCGGGTATAAACTATGTGGCACAACATAAGCTAGCATACCATAACCCATCACTTCGCAAAACCCTTCCGGAAGGTTTTCCAGTATAACTTTTCTTAGTTTGTTTATCGCCTGCTTTCTATCCTCGGGCAAGCCATCAACATATTCCTGCGGAGTAAGCGCTTGCGATTGCATATTTTAAAATGTTTTTTAGGATGAAGCGTACCGGATCCCGTTTTCTCTTTAGCCATAAAATTAAAACAAGTCAGTCCGAAATTAAAAATTCCTCTTACCCATGAGACAAGAGGAATCAAAAAAAGAAGTTTGAACAAAAATTAATAGGTGATCACCTGCTCTTCCATCACCTCGGGCATTGGCCTGAATTCGTATTGTTGGTTTCGAAGTTGTGGTTGAAACCCTGCCTCGCGGATTGCTTTTTGAATACCACTCGCAGTAAACCTGTGCGGCGCACCTGCGGCACTCACCACATTTTCCTCAATCATAATACTGCCAAAATCGTTAGCACCAGCATGAAGGCACATTTGCGCCACCGCTTTACCAACCGTTAACCAGCTGGCCTGTATGTTTTTTACATTCGGCAGCATAATGCGGCTTAGGGCAATCATGCGAATATATTCTTCGGTAGTAGTAAGATTATGTACGCCACGAATGCGGGTTAACAGCGTATCAACATCCTGGAAAGTCCACGGTATAAATGCGATAAATCCCTTAGCCCCATCGGGTTTTCTTGATTGCACTTCCCTGATTTTTGCCAGGTGTTCAAATCGTTCTCTAACCGTTTCAACATGACCAAACATCATGGTGGCACTTGTGGTAAGGTCCAGTTTATGTGCTTCGTGCATAATATCCAGCCACTCCTGCGCACCACATTTTCCTTTGGCAATCAGGCGGCGTACCCTGTCCACCAATATTTCGGCACCGGGGCCGGGTAAGGAATCTAAACCTGCTTCTTTTAAAGCAATCAGTACTTCTTTATGCGTGCTTTTCGCAAGGCGGGTAATATGGGCAACTTCGGGAGGCCCGAGTGCATGGAGCTTAATATTTGGAAATTCAGCTTTTATTTTCCTGAAAGTATCGGTGTAAAAAGCCAATCCAAGTTCAGGATGATGGCCACCCTGTAACAATAGTTGCTCGCCACCATAGCGGATGGTTTCCCTAATTTTTTTACGGTAAGTTTCCATGTCGGTTATATAGGCATCGGGGCTGCCCGGTACGCGGAAGAAATTGCAAAACTTACAATTGGCCACGCATACATTCGTAGTATTCAGGTTACGGTCGATTATCCAGGTAACTTTTCCATGAGGAACCTGCTTTTTGCGTAATTCGTTGGCCACTTCCATCACCTCTGCCAGGGGGGCATTTTCAAATAAAAAAACCCCTTCGTCTATCGTCAGGAATTCTTGCCTGAGCGCTTTTTTATATAATTCAGCTAACTGCATCTTGTATTAAATTGGGTCAAAATTAAGTCAATCGGGCGGGATGAATGGATTGTGAAGTCTATGCATCTATAAATCCTGGTAACTATCCTCTGCATCACCAATAATCACTTTCGTACAATGAACCGGAATATCTTTAGGGCGTATAAAAATGTTAATCCTTGTTAAATAACTGCGAGCCGTTATAAATTGGCAGGTTCCTATTTCTTCGTATGCAATTCATATCAAAACATTTACTGGTACTCACGGTTCTTATTGGTGCTAACGTTCTTGTTGGCAATACTCAAAACATCGATTCCCTGCTGGCTATTCAGAACCAGGCTGATCCGCAGGAAAAAGTGTTTGTACATTTTGATAAGAACTATTATAACCCCGGCGAAACCATTTGGTTCAAAGCATATTTGTTTGAAGGCTTGAACCGTTCAAAGGATACCAAAAATTTTTATGCGGAATTAAGAGATGAAAAGGGCGTATTAATTGACCAGAAAACTGCGCCGGTTTTGTTTTCCGGCGCGGCCAGCGATTTTCAAATACCTGATTCTTTTCCTAAGTCAACTGTTTTTTTCAGGGCATATACAACAGCGATGTTAAATGGGGATACTTCCTTCTTATTTGTAAAGCCAATACGCATTATTAATACTTCCAAAAAACCGGGCGCAAAAGCCGTAGTTGTTACGGCTGACATTAAATTTTTACCGGAGGGTGGCGATTTGGTGGCAGGGCTTTTATCAGTAGTAGCTTTTAGTACAACCGGGGCAAATGAAATACCGGTGAATAGCCGCGGTATTATAAAAGATGGAAGTGGCAAACAGGTAGCAACTTTTAGCTCCCTGCATGATGGCATGGGCGCATTTGAAATTACACCACAGGCCGGCCAGCAATATACAGCCGTGTGGAAAGATGATAAAGGAAAAGAATACACAACGTTTTTACCTAAAGTGAAAGACCATGGGATTGTACTAAGTCTTACAAATTCGAATGAATCTAAAAAATACACGCTGCAGAGGCAGGCAGATGCTGCTGACGAATTTCAAACCCTTACGGTAGTAGCCATTTTGAACCAGCAGTTGGTTTACCAGGCAAGAATAAACTTATCGGCAAAAGCAAGTGTAACGGCCTTACTGCCAACCAACGACTTGCCTTCAGGAACTTTACAGGTTACTGTTTTTGATAAGAATATGAAACCCGTTGCAGAACGGTTGGCCTTTGTAAATAACAGCAATTACGAATTTGATGCCGATGCCTGGATCTCGGATTTAAATATTGGCAAACGAAACCTGAACAGGGGTGAGGTGAAAGTTTCGGATACGCTGATGGCAAATGTGTCGGTTGCTATTACCGATGCCGATTTGGATGTACCAGGCGAAGACCATGACAATATTGTTACCCGGATGTTGTTAACAGGCGAGCTAAGAGGAAAGATCCACAACCCATATTATTATTTTTTCAGCACATCAGATAGTGCAGCTTACCACCTCGACCTTGTAATGCTTACACATGGATGGCGCAGGTATAACTGGGGTAATGTGTTTGCAGGTAAAGTTTCGCCTCCTATTTTTAAGGAAAGCAATTATATTAATATAAATGGACAAGTAATTGGCTCGCAGGGCGGCGTTTTTGAACCAGGTTTAAAACTGAATGGCTTCATGCGAACCCAGGATTCGTCATCCAATTTTCTTGTATTACCCCTCGACCGCAAAGGGAATGTTGCAAGCGACGGGCTTATTTTTTACGATTCCGCCAAGCTGTATTTGCAGTTTAACGATAAGAATAAAGCCTTCGAACCTTCTATGTTAAGCATTCACAATGGCTTGCTGGAAGGCAACCCGGCTCCAGCGGCAGGTAGCAGTTTTCAAAAATTATTCCCTTATGAGCCCGATAGTCTTACTGCGGCAGGCAATTTAAAAACCAATGCAGAAGCTTTAAAAATTGCAGCCAAAAAGTTCAAAGACGCCCACATGCTTCAAAACGTAACGGTAACAGCAAAGGCGAAAACCAATATTCAGAAACTGGATGAAAAATATGCCAGTGGCATGTTTAGCGGCGACGCCACCGGGTTTGATTTGGTAAACGATCCCCTTGCCATGAGCAATCAGTCAATTTTTCAATACCTGCAGGGAAAAGTGGCGGGCCTGCAAATAAATATGGGCGGGGGCAATCCCACCCTTACCTGGCGTGGTGGTTCGCCTGTATTGTACCTTAATGAAATGCAAAGCGATGCCTCGCAAGTTCAATCGATGAACATGTCGGATGTTGCTTATGTAAAAGTTTTTAGCCCTTCATCGGCCGGCGTAATAAGAAGCAGTGGTGGTGGTGTTATTTCTATTTATACAAAAAAAGGAAGCGATGCCAATTCTTCTGTCGACAGCAAACTGGGCGTGGTAAAATTGAATGGTTATTCTGCCATCAAACAATTTTATTCGCCTGACTACGCATCACCCGCCACCGATGTGTTGTACGAAGATGTTAGAAAAACCTTGTACTGGAACCCTTTTATTATCCTGGATAAAACAAAAAAACGTTTCAAATTCCAGTTTTTCAATAACGATATCACCAGCCGCTTTAGGGTAGTAATGGAAGGCATTAACGACGAAGGCAAACTGGTACATGTAGAAAAGGTGATGACAAAGTAGCGGACAGCCGATCAACTATTAAAAGGCAGTATTTTAATTTGCTGCTAAAGATTATTTTTTGGTGAAATAAATTGCGTTTTATGGGAATGGTGTATGCTGAAGTTGAGTTGATAAAGGCAACCGATTTGGAGATTGCCCGCCGCCATATTACCGGCGAAGAAGAAATAAAGCGCATGCGCCTAATCATGCTGGCCGATAGTGGTGCATATATGATGGCTATTAATGAAAACATACAGTCCTACCCTTTATAGAAAAACGAAAAGCGGTAATGGGCGATGGAAGTATTCACAAGTTTGACGTGGCTGGGCCCGTGATAGTGAAATTTGCCAACCGTACCGCTGTATGTAACGCCTTCCTGCTTAGTGGAAATACCGAACCGATTTTAGGCGCTATCTCAATGGAGGAAACGGATATCCTGATTCACCCACTCAGCCAGGAACTCATTGTAAATCCTGAACACCCAAATTACGCGGTGCTAAAAATGAAATAGACAGATATATGAGTCATTATCGAACCATGTAATCATGCGAGTATTTTGCCAGGCTGCTTGCAAGCTTTATCGTTATAGTAGCAACGGCGGTGTGAAATGCTTTCAGATACATACCGGCTATTAATGGGGGTATATCATGATGGTACCACTGGTAAAATAACAGTGGCAGGATAGCAGTTATTCATCAACTTTACAGCAACTGTAGTCATCTCTCCATGTTTTAACTACGTGTTATTGCTTTTTTCTGCCTATGAAAAAGATCTTACTTTTTTGCCAACTAACGGGCATGCTAATAGCCTGTTTCAATAATGCCAATGCGCAGGAAGTTTTTGTTCCCAAACCATCAAAATTTATTACCCGCTTTCCGTTCGTCCAGCTTACGGGTGGGGTTATTTTATTAAAGGCCACGGTGGACGATCACCAGGATTCACTCAATTTTATTCTTGATACTGGCAGTGGTGGCATATCACTGGATAGTACAACTGTTAACGAACTACAGATACCCACCAGCCAAAGCGACCGCACCATCAGGGGTATTGCAGGCATGCGAACAGTACGATTTGCCTACAATCATACTTTAAAAATCCCTGGGTTAATTGTTGACAGCCTCAATTTCCATATTAACGATTATGAATTGCTAAGCGGGGTTTACGGTGTTAAAATCGACGGCATTATTGGCTTTAGTTTCCTGCAGCGCTACGTGGTGCGCATTAATTACGATAGCCAGCAAATTGAGATTTTCACCAATGGAAGTTTTAAGTACCCGAAAGGGGGTTATATGCTAAGACCTACTATTGCTGGTTTGCCAATGCAATATGCCAACATGAAAGATAACAGAAGTGTTTATACAAGGTTTTTCCTGGACACGGGTGCGGGTTTGTGCCTGTTGCTTTCAGAAGAATTTTGTACCGACAGTACGCTGCTATCAGCCAAAAGAAAAAGGTTTAAAACCGTGACTGAAGGACTTGGTGGAAAAAAAGAAATGGAAATGACCGTTTTAAGCGAATTTAAAATAGGACCATACAAGTTTAAAAAAGTTCCGATATATGTGTTTGACGATGAATACAATGTAACTGCGTACCCTTACCTCGCCGGGCTAATAGGAAACGACCTTTTGCGCCGTTTTAATGTGGTAATCAACTATTCAGCCCGCGAATTCCACTTGCTGCCCAACACGCACATGCGGGAGGCTTTTGATTATTCTTACAGCGGAATGGGTTTGTATGCCGTGGGAAATGATATTATTATTTCGGACGTAGTGGCCGGCTCGCCCGCCGACGTTGCCGGTCTTAAAGCTGGAGACATAGTAATTGGTATGAATAATAACCTGAGTAACAACATGCTTGCCTATAAAGGCATGTTGCAGTTAACGGGAAGCAGGATCAAAATAATTATCAGAAGAGACAATGAATTAATAGAAGCCAAACTAAGCATTAAAAGCATCCTTTAAAATCATATTGCAATTTTTTCATTTAAGCGCCTTAATTCTATAAATATTTCTGTCCTGGACAGCTTCGCCGCATAATTTCGCTCACTCAAATAGCACTATGCGTAGATTTTTACTCCTCGTTTTTATTGGTTTTTCAGGTGCAATACAGGCTCAGGGTCCGTACTGTACGCTTCCTGCCACTTATTACAATGGCCTTACCGGTCTTACCTGTAACGAACTTAAAGCAGCACTTTACACTAAAATTTCAACTGGGTATGCCGAGCAATTAAACAGTTCAATGTGGTCTCTTTTTCAAAAAACCGATAAGCGGCGCAATGATGCCAATACAAAAGATATTGTTTGGGATATCTACACTGATAAACCGAATACAACCGGCGAATGCGAATTTATTTTTGTTACTAACCAGGATGATGGAAGCCTGGGAACGGCAGAATGCCAGAAATTTAACCGCGAACATACTATGCCTCAAAGCTGGTTTGCATCCGGCACGCCCATGCTAACCGATCTTTTTGAAGTATACCCAACTGATAAATACTTGAATTCAGAACATGAAAATTTCCCTTATGGCGAAGTAAATCCTATTGGAGTGGGCGTAGTTACCTATAACAACGGTAGCCGCAAAGGCCCATCGGCCATTGCCGGAATTACAGGTACCGTATTTGAGCCTATTAATGAGTATAAAGGCGATGTTGCACGCAGTTACCTCTATATGGCTACCCGTTACCATAATATTGTTGCAACCTGGGAAAAAGATGATCCAAGTGGTGATAAAGCCCTCGATGGTAAACAATACCCGTCGTTCGAAATCCCGTACCTCAAAATGTTGTTGAAATGGCACCACGATGACCCGGTTAGCCAAAAAGAAATCAATCGCAATAATGCCATTTATTGTTTTCAGAAAAACCGGAATCCGTATATAGATAAACCCGAATTGGCTGACCTGGTTTGGAACGCAACTTGTATTGGAGCCGAATTATTACCAGTGGATATTGTGTTATTCAAAGGATCACTTTACGGAAGCAAGGTTCAGCTTAGCTGGGATGCAGCCAACGAGGTAAATCTTAAAAATTACATAGTTGAACGCAGTACCAATGGCAAAGATTTTTTTATTGCGGGAGAAGTAAATGCCGGCGGAAATAAGCATTATAAATTACTGGATGACATCGCTAAACTTACCACCCGCCGCTTGTATTACAGGCTAAGGATGATTGAAAAAGATGGCAGTTTTAAATACAGCGACATCATAACTGTGCTGGTACCTTTCAATACGCTTTTCACTATTTACCCCAATCCGGAAAAAGACCAGTTTAAATTGTTTTTTTCAAAACCAGTTTCAAGTGCTGTAGTTGAAATCATCGACATGGCAGGGCGCAGGCAAATGGTCCAAACCATCAATCACGTAAACGGGTTAAATTCCATTTCCATAAGCCAGCTGGTAACCGGAAACTACTTAGTAAGGGTATTGTTTGATGGCGAACAGCAGGTAGCAAAATTGCAGGTAAGCAGGTAAGATTAATGATGTGAAAACCGGCTTTGTTAATCAGTTTCAAACAGTTAGCAAAATCCCAAAGTTTATCTGGCTTACGGTAAATACTTAATTTGGCAGAGTTTTTTAGTGTTATTAAAAAATTTAAAAATAAGCTCATGTTGAAACAATTAAGTGTTTGCGTACTCGGCAGTTTTCTGCTGGTATCTTGTGTCGGAAGTAAAAAATATAAAAACGTACAGCAGGAATATGCAACCCTGTCTAACAAGTATACCCAGTTGCAAAGCGATCTTAAAAACTGCGAGGATGATAAACTGAAGATGAACTCTGGCATGTCGTCGATGCAATCAATGAACGATAACCAGAAACAGCAGATTAAGAACCTGACCGACCAGGTTGAGTACCTGAAAACGAATACCAACCAGATGCTCAGTAACCTGAAAGACCTCTCGGTTATCAGCAATAAACAGGCGGATGCAGTAGGCAAATCGCTTGATAAACTTTCTGAAAGAGATGCTTACATTAAAGATTTGCAGGGTGCTATGGCAAGGAAAGACTCATTGAACCTAAACCTTGTTATGAACCTGAAAGGTGCGTTTACTGATATAAGCGATAACGATATTGACGTGAAAGTTGATAAGGGCGTAGTCTTTATATCTATTTCTGATAAACTATTGTTTGCCACAGGCAAGTACGATATTGATCCAGGTGCGAAAAAGGTACTTGCAAAAGTGGCCCAGGTTTTAAACAACCAGCCAAACCTTGAGTTTTTGGTGGAAGGCCATACGGATAATGTACCGGTAACCGGCGCAACTTTAAAAGATAACTGGGATTTAAGTGCGCTTCGTGCTACATCCGTTGTACGTGTTTTGCAGAACGATTACAAGATTGATCCTAAACGCATGACAGCGGGTGGACGCAGCGAATATGTACCTATTCAGGATAATGATTCAGCAGCAGGCCGTGCCGCCAACCGCCGCACCCGCATCGTGGTATTACCGCAGCTTGATCAGTTCTTCCAGTTACTGGAGAAAAATGCTACCGCAGCTCCGGCCGCTAAATAATTTTATACTTCTGATTTTTATAAACAGCCCATGCATAAAACATGGGCTGTTTTGTTAGCAATCGTTTTAAACCTGTAAGGTGTTAAAAACCTTACAGGTTTGCCTTTTTAGGTTTTGAGGGGATCCCCGTCTATGAAACTATAACATCCCAATATAACAGGCAGTTTTCCTAATTGCTTAATTTGCAACCCTTCCTTCTAAAAAAATCTTTCTATGATAAAGTTTGATCGTTTTGTACTTGGTAACGGCTTGCGGGTTTTGGTTCACCAGGATGCCAGCACCCCCATGGCTGTAGTAAATGTGATGTATGATGTAGGCGCAAGAGACGAAGATCCCATGCAAACGGGTTTTGCGCATTTATTTGAACACCTGATGTTTGGCGGCAGCATAAATATTCCCGAATACGACGAACCGCTGCAAATGGCTGGTGGCGAAAACAACGCTTATACTACCAACGATCTTACTAACTATTATATCCAGTTGCCTGCTGAGAATCTTGAAACGGCTTTCTGGCTTGAAAGCGACCGCATGATATCGCTGGCTTTTAGCGGTAAAAGTCTTGATGTACAACGCAAAGTAGTATGCGAGGAGTTTAAAGAACATTACATGAATAAACCTTATGGCGATGTATGGCATAAGATCCGCGAGCTGGCTTATACCCAACATGCCTATCGCTGGATGACCATTGGCAAAGAGCTAAAACATGTGGAAGATGCCAAACTGCAAGACGTAAAAAACTTCTTTAAAAAACATTATAACCCTTCCAACGCCATTTTGGTTGTGGCCGGCGCAGTTGATACTGCCCAGGTAAAAGCGCTAACCGAAAAATGGTTTGGCGATATTCCTTCCGGTAATAAATACAACCGAAACCTGCTGCAGGAACCAAAGCAAACAATTCCAAAAAGCCAGCGGGTTGATGCCTCCGTTCCGCTGGATGCTCTGTATAAAACCTGGCATATGGCCGATCGGCTTAGCGATGGATATTACCGCATCGATCTTGTTACAGAGATTATGGGCAGCGGTGGCAGTAGCCGCCTTTTTCAAAAATTGGTAAAAGAAAAGCAGTTGTTCAGCCAGATAGAATGCCATCATATGGGCAGCATTGATCCCGGGATTGTGGTTATTGAAGGAAAGCTGGTAAAAGGTGTTTCTATGGAAGCTGCCGAGGCCGCTGTGAATGAAGAAGTAGATAAGCTGGTAAAATTTGGTGTGGAAGAAAAGGAGCTACAGAAGGCTAAAAATAAAACGGAAAGCATGATTGCTTTTGAGGACATGAGCCTGATGAACCGTGCAAACAGCATTGCTTACTACGAGTTACTGGGCGATGCCGACCTTATGAACAAGGAGCTGGATAAGTACCAGGCAGTAACTGCTGAAGAATTGCTGGAAGAAGCTATTAAGGTCTTTAATCCTGGTAATTGCAGCACACTGTATTATTATTCAAATACGACAGGGGTAAATTCAACTCATACGGTAACTGAGCAACTGGATGAAATATTTGCTTGAGGTAGTCAGATTAGACCTGTGAGGTAGTTAAAACCTTCAAGGTCATTTTAATTATCCCTGTATTTGTATTATCTAAATACTTCGTACTAATTACTAAATACTTTCCCCCAACTAACTACCATTCATGGCTTACCGCAAACTACAAGGCGAGCGCATTTTTTCAGGCAGGTATTTACTGAACGATCATGTACTGATCACTACGGAAACCGGCCGGATAATCGACCTGGTAGAGACAAAAAATGCAGGCGATGATCTTGAAAAATTGGATGGCATATTGTGCCCCGGGTTTGTGAATGCCCATTGTCATATTGAGTTAAGTCATATGAAAGGCATTGTACCGGAACAAAGCGGGATGGTGCCTTTTTTAATGCGGGTAATGTTTGA
Organism: Phnomibacter sp.; assembly: GCA_046596065.1. Taxonomy (GTDB): domain Bacteria; phylum Bacteroidota; class Bacteroidia; order Chitinophagales; family Chitinophagaceae; genus Phnomibacter. The sequence goes on from JBKJNG010000038.1 coordinate 11,585, forward strand.
GCGGCATGCCGATGATGCCCTAAAACAAGCAGCCATTCAAAAGGCTATTGATGATATGTATGCGGCCGGTATTGTTGCAGTTGGGGATACCTGTAATACTGACGATACAGCACAGATAAAATCCGCATCTCTTCAACTTTATTGCCACAATTTTATTGAAGCCAGTGGCTTTGTACCTGCAACCGCCAATGTAAGGTTTGGGCAGGCCTTGCATACCAGCAACAAATTTCTTACCTGCTTTCCTTCAAAACAGATCTCAATTACACCACATGCTCCATATTCCGTTTCTCCCAAATTATTGCAACAAATAAACGATCAGTCGCCCGTCATCATTAGTATTCATAACCAGGAAAGCCAGGCCGAAGAGGATTTCATCAGAAACAAAACAGGTGAAATGTTGCGATTGTATGAGGCTATTGGTGTGCACATCGATTTTTTTGAACCGAAACATTCCAGCAGTCTTCAATATATTTTACCGCTGTTGCCTAAAGAAGCACAGCTTTTGCTAGTACATAATTGTTTTACCACAACTGCCGATATTGCCTTTTTAAAGCAACAATCCCCGGCACTATTAAAGCAATTGCATTTTTGCATTTGTGCCAATGCAAATTTGTATATCGGCAACCCCTTGCCGCTGGTATCGGTGTTAATTCAAAGTGGCATACCACTATGCGTTGGAACAGATAGCCTGGCAAGCAATAGCCAGTTAAGTGTGCTGGCGGAGTTGCAAACCTTACACCAGTATTTTCCCTTTATTCAGCTGGACATGTTGCTGCAATGGGCAACTATTAATGGGGCAAACGCACTAATGATCCAAGATCAATATGGCAGCTTTGAAAAAGGTAAAAAGCCTGGTGTGTTGCAACTGCTTAATGTGCCTGAAAACAATTCGCTTCGGAACTCAGTTGTCAAGCGGATATTTTAATGCATAATTGTGCCCTCTTTATATAAGCAGATTAAAATAAACTTTATGCTTTTTAATGCTTTCTTCTATAGTCAAAGCTCCACAGGGGCACTCCCACGCTACCTGTGGAGCGAGCATCGGAGGGCCAATTTATGACAATCATTCCCGGTGAAATAAAAACCGCCATTCTGCATCAGTATCTATTGGGCGCAGTGGCCCCAAGGCCTATCTGTTTTGCAAGTACAGTTGACAAAGAGGGCAATGCCAACCTGAGCCCGTTTAGTTTTTTTAATGTGTTTGGCAGCAGCCCTGTTACGCTGGTTTTTTCACCATCAAGAAGAGTAAGGGATAATACGATTAAACACACACTGGAGAATATTTTTGAAACAATGGAAGTGGTGATTAACGTGGTGAATTATGCCATGGTGCAACAGGCAAGTTTATCCAGTTGCGAGTACCCAAAAGGAGTGGATGAATTTGAAAAAGCGGGTTTCTGGAAAATACCATCCCTAAAAGTAAAACCATGGCGGGTGGCCGAAAGCCCGGTTCAAATGGAATGCAAAGTGTTACAGGTTATTGAAACAGGCAACTACGGTGGCGCAGGTAATTTAGTCATCTGCGAAATGCTTGCCATGCATATAAACGAAGCGGTATTAAATGATAGACAAAAGATCGATCCAAATTTGATAGACCTGGTTGCCCGCATGGGCTTTGACTATTATTGCCGGGCAAGCGGTGCTGGTATTTTTGAAG
>JBKJNG010000111.1:0-7947 GCA_046596065.1 Phnomibacter sp.
TAAAACCTGCTAACATTTTGGATGTTGCCACCGGCACTGCCGATGTTGCCCTACTCAGTTATAAATTACTGAACCCAAAACCGGCCCGCATAACAGGTATTGATATTAGCGAAGGCATGCTGGATCTGGGTCGTAAAAAAATTGAAGCACAAGGTTTGCATAGCACAATAGAACTGCAAACTGGTGACAGCGAGGCAATAAAATTTAATGATAACACGTTTGATGCCGTGACAGTGGCTTTTGGCGTTCGTAATTTTGCCCACCTTGAAAAAGGGTTATCTGAAATGCTGCGTGTTTTAAAGCCGGGGGGGAAAGTAGTAATACTGGAGTTTAGCAAACCGGTTTTACCGGGCGTAAAAAGCCTGTATAATCTTTATACCCGTATTATTGCACCGCAGGCAGGCAAATACATAGCTAAAAACCAGGCTGCATATAAATACCTGAACGACAGCATACAGGCCTTCCCCGAAGGAAATAAATTCCTGGAAATTATGCAGCAATCAGGCTTTAGAAAATGTTACAAAAAACCGTTGAGCTTAGGCGTATGCACCATTTATTGCGGCTTCAAATAATAACCGTTCTCTTTTTTACAACATCCTTTTCCGCTAATAGCCAGTTTAAGTATAAAGAACAATACCGCCTCGAACGGGACAATAAATTGTTCTATTTCGGCATGTCGCTTGGCGCAGCTACTTCTTATTTACATCCTTCTAAAAGCGCGGAGTTTTTAGCCAACGACAGCATTTTGTTGGTAGAACCTGGTAAAAGCACCGGCTACTCTGTAAGATTAATGGCTACCGCACGCCTAACCAACCGGTTTGAATTTAGAATTAACCCAGGACTAATTTTAGGCATCGACCGTTCATTTACCTATCATCTTGGCAGGCGCCAATTGTACGAAGATTCCGTAATTACCAAAATCATTCAGTCGAATATCGCCACATTCCCATTCCAGTTTAAGTTTAACAGCGACCGCATCAACAACTTTAAAGTGTACATGGTGGCCGGTATAAAATATGATATCGACCTGGCCAGTAACTCGGGAAGCCGCAATGCCGAAAACCTTATAAAATTAAAGAAAGCAGACTTTGGCGCCGAGCTGGGTATCGGTTTTAACTTTTTCCTGAAATTTGTAACATTAACGCCTGAATTAAGATTCAGTAATGGTTTCACCAATCTTCACGACCGCGATCCGAATCTGAAATATTCAAACGTTTTAGATAAACTGAATTCAAGAATGATCCTGTTTTCTATTCATCTGGAAGAATAAAAGCAGTGAGGTAAGGCGTGAAATACGCAATAAAGCATGCTTATCTGCTTCAATAAATTTCCTTCTGCCAAATGTTTCTCTTGTAGGTTATTGATACCATAACGGAAAAGAAAAACGGATGTCATTATTAATGAACATCCGTTTTTCTTTTTGAACTTTCGATTGCTCAATAATCGTATTCTCTTCTAAACATATTCCAGCGAATACCAACCGAAAGCAGACTGGTATTTAATTTGGCATCGCCTGTTTTCTTATATACGCGAACACTGCCCGATACATCAATAAACATGTTTTCAAACAACTCGTACGAGCCTGTTAAAGACGAATAAAAACATTTGGCAGGAACACCCGAATACATAGGATAATTGTTGTAACGGATACGGCCGTCATCGTAATTACGAAGTGGATTGCTACCAAAATTAAAGCCCGCACTATCCAGTCCCTGTTTGTAATAAATGGCTTTGCCTGTAAGATATAATTTCGGTAATGGCTGATAACTTAAAATCCCAATAACCTCACTCATATTTGCTCCAAGCGGGTGGGCAAGCGGTTGGTTGTAATGCGTATAAGAACCTACGCTGTCAAAATGCGAATAAGTAAATGGCCTGATCCTGTTATACTCCAGTTGCAGATCGAGGTTAGGGATATTAAACACATCAATATACTTGCCGCCCAGTTGCAGCCCGATTTTATTACCCCACCAAGTTTTATCTTTTCTAAGTTCCTTAATATTAAGTTCATCAATCAGTACCTGTCCGTACAACTGAACTTTCTTAGCAATATTTGCTTTAAGATCAATACCAATATTGGCATTATCGGGACTACCATTATTACCTTCTATACTACGTAAAAAAATCACCGGTATCAGGTAAGAAAAATCAAAATGATCTTTCCTTCCAAAAACAATGCCTTCAAACAAACCAACATTCAGCCATTTGGTAGCATTAATGCTTAAGTGATGCATGGCGGAATACTTACGGGCCAATACCGTGTTATTATTGTTCGCACTTTTCTTGGTTGGAAAAAGTTCCATAAAAAGATTGGTGTAATTCAATTTCCAGATGCGGGTATTTAATTTTAGAAAGAGATTGGGAGCAGAAAAATCACTCAGAAAAAGACTACGGTATCCGTTTCCAATAAAATTTTTGTCGTAGCCAAACTGCACATTAATGTATTTGGTGACATTAGCGTTTACACTGCCACGGGCATCAAAATAATCAACGCCGTTTGTTTTAAATGTTTTGTAAAAAGCTTCACCGGGCACTGCCTGGTGAAATTGCACATACTCCTGAAATTGTGATGGCCCGCGTTCCTGGTTATCAGTAACAAAAAAATCAAATCCGATTTTTTTAGCTATTAACCCACGAAAAGTTGCGCCTTTTGAGTTTATAAAAGTATTCTTACCGTTGTCCGATTCCTTTCCAATATTAAAATTGAAAACCGGGTTAACCGCCAGGTAAAAATCTCTTTCATTTACTTCCAAAAGATTGCCCATAGTAGGAAAAAGATATTTTCCCCATGGCTTTTTACGCTTCCACTCCGGCATACTGTTTACATCATAAACAGAATATTCTTTATTATTAGCCTCAAAACGGTTCAGGTTATACTCATCTATCTTAGTAAGCTTTGCCGGGTTTTGCCCATTTATAAGCATTCCACGAAAAGAATCGGCCACAGCCAAGTATGCCTTGCGCATATAGGGTTTTACGGTCGAAAGATTTAAATCGTTGTTGGTTTGCGCTTTAATTTCCAAACGATTAAGAAAACCGTTTTCTTTTGCCCATAATGGAACATAGGTAGTTTGGGCAAAAACGGGCGCAGAAAGAAAGGCTAAGACAATGACAAGCAGGGAATTCCTATTTTGCATGCAGTTGTTTATTTATTAAGAAAATAATTATGAGAAAATACCTGATTCAAAATATTACTGTTGTGAACGAAGGCAAATCTATTGTTTTGGATGTTTTGATTGACGGCGGAAAGATAATAAAATTAGCTCCGCAGATTTCAGATGCAGGCAATGCAACGATTATTAACGGCGAAGGAAAGCTTTTATTGCCGGGTGCAATTGACGACCAGGTGCACTTTCGTGAGCCGGGGTTGACGCATAAAGCAACTATTTATACAGAAGCTAAAGCGGCTATTGCTGGCGGCGTAACCAGTTTTATGGAAATGCCAAACACCGTTCCAAATGCGCTTACACAAGATTTACTTGAAGCTAAATATGATATTGCATCCAACACATCGCTTGCAAATTATTCTTTCTTTATGGGCACTTCAAACACCAATGCCGATGAAGTTTTAAAAACAAACGATAAACGAAAAGATGTTTGCGGTATAAAAATTTTCATGGGTTCATCTACTGGCAATATGCTGGTTGATAATTACCTGACGCTTAGTAAAATTTTTAGTGAAGCCGGCGTACTGATTGCCACGCATTGTGAAGATGAAAGAATCATTAAACAAAACAGGAAGCAACTGGAAGGAACCGAATTGCATGCCTGGCATCATCCCATTATTCGTAACGATGAAGCTTGTTTTGAATCGAGTTTTTCTGCTATTCAGCTTGCAAAAAAGTTCAACACACGTTTACACATTTTACATATCAGTACAGCAAAAGAACTACAGTTGTTCAGCAACATGCGGCCGTTAAAAGACAAGCGCATTACGGCTGAAGTTTGTGTTCATCACCTGCATTTTACAGCCAATGATTATGAACAGCTTGGTTATCTTGTAAAGTGTAATCCCGCAATAAAATCAAAAGAAAATAAAGCGGCTTTATGGGAAGCGCTGCTTGATGACAGGCTTGATATTATTGCTACCGATCATGCGCCACATACGCTGGAAGAAAAAGGATACTATCGCAATACGGAGGGCGAACTTATTTCAAACAACGGTGTTAGTTACGATATTGCACATAGTGGTTTGCCATTGGTGCAACATGGTTTGCTATTAATGCTTAAATATGTGCAGGAAGGAAAAATTACCAAAGAAAAAATGGTGGAGAAAATGAGCCACGCTCCTGCTGATTGTTTCGAAATAAAGGATCGCGGTTACATACGGGAAGGCTATTATGCCGACCTGGTTATTGTTGATCAACAAAAACCTTATACTATTAACAAGGAAAACATTTTGTATAAATGCGGTTGGAGTTCAATGGAAAACGAAACAATGCCGGCTACCATTACACATACTTTTGTTAATGGCAATTTGATTTATGAAAATGGTGCCTTTAATGAATCTCACAAGGGGATGCGGTTGAAATTTGACAGATGAACCCCCAACCCGTAAAGGGGAGAAAATACAAATACAGAAGGGAGGAATCTCAACAACTTGTAATAAAGTTTAAATTTCACAAATCAGACATCATACATCGGAGATCAGACATCGAAAATTATGGTAATAGACAATACAACCTTACAGGATCTTTCCATTTTTCATGCCGAAGAAGATCAGTCGGTTTTTAATACCCTAAACTACACGCTTACCAACGGTGGCCGTCATTGGTTGCGCCATTTATTAAGCACCCCTTACAGCGATGTTAAGCCCATTACAGAAACACAACAAACACTTCAACTAATAATAAAACACCACACCAACTGGCCAACACTGGTAACCAACGGTACTGTAATGGTGATTGAAAGATTTTATGAATCTCAGGTAGATGAATTGCCACGCAAACCGAATAAGCTAGGTGCTTTAAACTATAAATTATTACACAATTCCGATTACTTACTTACCGCATACACAGTTGGCCATATAATTGATTTTTTAAAAGGCATGCAGCAAATGATTGAGCTTTTTGCGCAGGATGAAAAGCCACAATTGCTGAATACTATTTTAGAGCATATGAAACTGCTGCTTCAAAAAAAAGAAGTAGCAGAAATGATAGCCGTAAGAGATAAGAGGTTTATCAGCATGCCGGATAAATTACGCTTTGGTCATTTCTTTTTGTACAATTTCAAAAACCAGGTTCGTGATCTTGTAGACCTCTATAGCAGGCTCGATGCATACTATTCGCTGGCAACTGCAGTAAAAGAAAAACAATTACATTTTCCTATTATTTCAACAGATGAATATCCTTACATCGCGGCCGATGGCCTGTACCACATACTGCTTAATCACCCGGTGCCCTATCATTTGGAAATGAACCACAACAACAACTTTATTTTTCTTACCGGCGCAAATATGGCGGGCAAAAGCACTTTTATAAAAGCAGTTGGTTTAGCGGTTTACCTGGCACATATTGGCATGGCAGTTCCTGCCAATACCATGGAATTAAGTTTGTTTCATGGCTTACTAAGCAACATACAGGTAGTTGATAATATTATGAAAGGCGAAAGCTATTTTTTTAATGAAGTCCAACGCATAAAAAGCACCATCATTAAAATAAATAATGGACAGAAATGGCTGGTATTGATCGACGAATTATTTAAAGGGACTAATGTTCAGGATGCAATGCGGTGTTCATCAGAAGTAATAAAAGGCTTACTTAAAATCAGGAATTCTTTATTCATCCTATCCACGCATTTATACGAAATCGGGCATGAACTAAAAGATTATGAAAACATCGCTTTCCGCTTTTTTGAAACAGAAGTAACGGATGAACAATTGTCGTTTAGTTATCAATTAAAAGAAGGTATCAGCAACGACAGGCTTGGCTACCTGATATTAAAAAGAGAAGGCGTCGTGGATATGATCAATAAATTATAATGGTGAGCGTGGGAGCGTGAGTTGTGAGTGGTGAATAGTGAGTTGTGAATAGTTGACTAAATTGTCTGTTTACTCACAACTCACTATTCTCTATTCACCAAGTCAGTCTGCTTCTTCTTCCGTATTACTAATTCCTCTTGATGTGTTGTACAGGTCGTACCAGTCCTGTATATCCAGGTCGATATTAAAAGAGGCGGCAATATTACGAATGCGACCTTCATTGGAAGTACCAATCAATGGCAACGCCCCCAATTTATACAACCATGCAACGGCTGTTGATTCAATGTTTGCATTGTATTTTTTACCGATTTCTTCCAGTTTGCTGCGAACTTTTACAGCATGTTCATCGGTGCCATTTTCAATACGGCCTCCAGCCAGCGGCGCCGAAGCTAGCGGCCGCATGTAACGTTGTTTTATATAATCTATCTGCCCGTTATCCAAAGCATCAGTCTGCAATAAATTCAGCTTGATTGAATTGGTAACAATCGGAATCCGCAGGTAAGATGCCAGCAACTGATGCTGAAAAACCGTAAAGTTCGCCACGCCAACATTCCTGATTTTACCTGAATTACGAAGTGCTTCAATGGCCAGGGCAGTTTCTTCAAGGTTGGAGAGCGGATCCAGCTGGTTTAGCAGGAAAATATCTATATAATCGGTTCTAAGATTACGCAACGAATTGTTTAAACAGTCAGTGATGTGTTTGGCAGATGAGTTGTAATGCCGCACCCTGATGCCGGGGCGGTTGGCATGTGGCAGGTTAAGTCCGCATTTGGTAAACAACACCACATCTTCCCGTTTAAAAGATCGTTGGCCCATCACTTTACCAAACAATTCCTCGCATTCATAACCACCATATACATCGGCATGATCGAAACTATTAATGCCCAGTTCAAGGCAGAGGTTTACGATTTTCTCCATGTGGTCGGTGCTGTTTACCGATGTGTCCTTCCATCTCCAAAAACCGTAAATAGCGGTTGATACTTTCGGACCGGCGTCGCTGAGGTAAATTTTATCCATGGTGGTTAGCTTTTGGTAGCGAATGCAATTATCCTAAAATATTCCAATTCGGCGTTTAAATAATTCTCCCGGTTATATCATTGTAGAGACGCAATGCTTGGTGTGTCTACAAGAAATTATGCCATCTTCGTGCAAATCGGGCAGACTATGGAAGATAAATTGTATACTGGTATCATTTCGTTTGTGCATCATCAAAAGTATTATGCCACGATTGACTACAAGGAAGGTGAGAAAAAAAAGACGATTAATTTTCAGACAGATGTAAAAGACGAGGCCAAAACCGGCGTAAGTCAAAAAGACAAAAAGCATTATTTCCGTACCGGCGACACGGTTAATTTTCAAATAAAACTAACGCCACGCGGCGACCGCCTGAATGCTTACAATGTAAAATTTTTGTACAATAACGAGCTGGATAAACTGCTACAGCAAGCCCGCACAAATAACCTCTTCAAAGGCTTTTTAAAGATGGTTGATGATACCTATTTTGTAAAAGAACTTCACAGTTATCTATTCTTCCCAATCGTATTTTCTCCCTGGGAAAACAAACCGCCCGAAAATACTTTCAACGAAGCTTTTGAATTTGGTTTGGTGAATATGGATAAGCAAAATATTTCGGCTGAATTAGCCAATCCATCTTACATACCTGCCTATCGCACCGCTTTAAAATATTACCGCGATAAAACCGTCATCAACGCAACTGTAACCAAGGTTTCGCAATATGCAGTTTACCTTGATGTTATTGGTAAAGAAATAAAAGCCAAGTTGCCGGTAACCGATGCTGAAAACGCAACCTACAAACCGGGCTATAAAGTAAATGTGATCATCAGTTATTTAAGCATCAATAAAATAGCGGTAGAAAAAACTAAATAGTACGGTTTTTTAGAATTTGTAAACAATACCTAACAGAGGCACCCTTCTTCACCTGTTGAGAATGGATGGGATAAGGTTTC
>JBKJNG010000208.1:0-3525 GCA_046596065.1 Phnomibacter sp.
AACCATACTGGGTGAATTATCTCTAGCAGCTTGTGGGAAGCTGGAAAAATGGAACGATGGTTTTGGTATGGGTACAAGAGGGTTTATTGAAGAGGTAGTAATATCTATTGATGTTTCATCGGAACCAAAAAACGACCTGAGTATTTCTGCAGTGCTGCCGCCAAAAGCAGCGTAAGCATTTGTATAACTCGGAACGGGTTGTGAAACAGAAGTAGGCGTCTCTGAGAGGAAGGGTAGCCAGGCGGCATCGCCCTCGGTATTATTATTGCCATCGGTAGCAGCTAATCGAACGGCAGTTTCCGGCCTCCAGAAATAAAAATGATAACCAGCATTTAATGTTGAATTTATGCTTTCAGCCATACTTACATGCATGATTGCAAAAAGTCTGGCGGTCTTCCATGCATCCATTTTCTTGGTTTCAATGGCCTTCCTTACAAAACTGTTCCAGATTATTGATGGCCTGTTCTCACTCCAGAACTGAGCCTTTTTTTCTTCCTCTGTAGTTCGGCTGCCTCCAACCCGTGCAGCTTTGTTTTTAACTTCATTAAAGTCCTGCGTGTATTCATTTGAAGTAATAGCATAAGGTCCTACAGGTCTGAATTGTTGATTACTTTCAATAACATATGGCTTCAAAACTGTACCCCAATTAGGTAATATTCTAAAAGGAAGAAGACTTTGTGTCGGCACACTGTTTATCGCCGTAACCGTCGAACGATAAGCTCCGGGAGTTACTCCATTTGGTGGGTTAACTGAATTAAGAATGATTTGTGTAAATCCATCATTGGCTCTATTAGCAATGATTGCTTCTGCAGCATGTTTACCTAAAAGCTTTCCAAGTTCTTTACTTTCTCCGTCAGGGATGGTTAATAGACTTTCACTGTACCAAGTATCTATTGGGAAAAGCCCCTGGCGGTTCAGTCCTTTAATGGCCCAATAAGCAGCACTAGCAACTGCTGCATCTGGTGATGCAAATTGTTCTCTTTCATTCAACAAAGAGTAGCGCTGATATTTAGGTTTAATGTTGTTTAAGGCATCGTGTACGGCAATTTCAATGATGGCAAAATAACGGGTTCGTGTAGGTTGATTCATTGGGGAACTGAGTACCGTAGAAACTTTATCGTTCCAGTACATAACCATATCGTTTTCTGCAAAGCCAGGATCAAGAGGTTGTTTACTTTGGGAGGATGTTGCTTTAGCTTCATCTGAGATGAATTCTTTTGTTTCTTTTTGGCAGGAACTAAGGAGAAGAATAAAGAGGAAAATATTAGCTCCTAATAGATTTGAATACTTTTTCATAACAATGCTTTTTAGGTTAACAGTAAAAGTCTAATATGATAAAATTATTATTTGAAACAAACGATTTTAGGAAAATGCGACAAGTGCCCTATTAAAGAAGACAGAAAACCGTGGTAATATTTAATTTGAATACAAACAGAATTAAAGTTGATTTTTTTGCGATAAAATAGCTTTGTCGTGAAAAGATTTCGGTATTACTCAAATAATGCACAACCCGAAGGTTGCAAATAGGAACCCTTTTGATGATTAATAAATACGTGATGGATTTTATTTCAAATCGGTAGGGAAAAATTCAATTTAAGATACATGTTGAATGGCAAATACTAGCCATGCATCGACCTTCTTCATCACACTATAAGGTTAATGTATAGTTCAGTTTTGGCTGATCATTGATGGTGAATAAGGGACTCTATTGGTACAATTGAAACAAATGTTTAAAATTTAATTTTCACAGCCGGTGCATCATTTGTACCCATCCCGTAATAAAATATATACAAGCTACCGTGATTATACATTCCTGCACCATTAGGTAGTCTTGTTTCAATAAAATACTCATATGCACTACTATTGCCATTATTGGAAACGGGTGTAGCTTCTGTCCACACAGATGCGTTATCTCTCTGAATAAAAACTTTTATTGCAGAACTTGTTGGTATAAAAGTGTAGATATTATTTACCTCAAGGGCGGCATACCAAGGAAATATCCAAACTAGATTTTTGAAAATTATTTCATGTTCTAAACTTACTTGTTCAAGTTTTACCACTTCCACTTTTACACTGTCCTTACCAAAAAAATTCATTTTATCTGTCACTGTTAATTCAAATTCATAAACCCCTTCGCTCAGATTACTTACTTCTGTTATCAACGAGTCTTTATCTACAATAATACAGGAATCAGGACCACTTAGTTTTCGCCATTCGGTTTTTTTAAAATTGCCATCTGCATTAGAAAAACTCCCCTTTAGTACATAAAAATTTTGTGGTAGTTCTATTTTTAAATCGCCGCCAGCGTAAACTTTAGGCGCTGAATTTTGAATGACTGGTTGTACAAATGTTTTTTCTTCGGGTAATGATATTTCTTTTTTACAGGAAGTAATCCCAGTGATAAAATAAATAAGTGGGAGCAAATGAATTAAATATTTTCTCATAAAATTCTTTTTAAAATTAATATCGAATTTTTATATCCACCTTTCCTTTTGCATCGTTGGTGTAAAGAGAAAAATTGTTATCAAAGAAGCTGTATTCAAACGTAGGTGGCGATGCAGGTAACCAGGTAGAAGAGTTTGCCGGACGCATGAATACCAAAATGGGATTGTTTTGAGGAATAAAAGAATAGATATTTTCAATATTCACACTGCACCCCATAGGACAGATCCATTCCAAATTTTTAAAAATCGTTTCATTGTGCCCGGGATTAATTACATACACATTTAGGGTATCCCTGCCCGTTCTTCCATTTATATCTGTAGCTGTTATTTCAAATTCATAGTCACCAATTTCCAGGTTGTCAACCTTTGTTACTAAACTGGTAGGATTGTAGATATTATGATTCGCTGGGCCTGCAACTTTTCTCCATAAATAACTTGCATTTTGGTTATTCAGTGCTGCATATCCAAAAAGGATGGACGAATCTGCTGGAAAGGCAACATATTTATTTGACCACACCCAAACGAAAGGAATTGATGTAACAAATGGAGGAAATACAGGCACTTGGTGGTTGTATCCTAAACTGTGTGACTCTATATTATCTGTTTCTTTTTTGCACGACGAAATAAATATGGTGATAAGAAATAATATAGTGCATGTAATATTAAAGAGTTTAGTAAAAACAATAGCTGTTACTATTTGTATTGAGTTTTTTTTCATGATGATGCTTTTAAATCAACAAAACTTATAATACCCAAAACTATCATTCCAATAAGGTTATTTGAGTTTAAATGCGATAAGCAAACAATTAAGGCACATAGAAAACAGTTGTAATATTAACAATTATTGCATCACGGTTAAAGTTGTTTAATATGCGACTGAAAAACTTTGTCGTACTAAAAGCGTTGATCGTCTTATTCCACGCTTCGTATTTCGCATTATTTTTTAAATCACATAATTTTAATTAATATTTGTACAGTGGATTTCATTTATTTCATCGTTGAAAGAATGTAACGATTGGAGTAAGCAGTATCTTTTCAATGCTATATTCGTCAAAAAAAAGATACTGCTTACTCCAATCGT
>JBKJNG010000213.1:0-6705 GCA_046596065.1 Phnomibacter sp.
GGATTTGTAAAAAGCCTTAGATTTAACTTTTACTTTTTAAAAACGATTAGCCTTATGAACAGAAGAAAATTCATCGGAAGCAGCGCTGCAAGCCTCGCTGCCGCAGGACTGTTTTCGCAGTTGCCAGCTTCACTATATGCCCGCGGATCCAAAGCAGTAAAAATTCCCATCGGGTTCCAGTCCTATGTGTTAAGAACAGAAATCAACGATGATCTAACAGGCATTTTAAAGAAAATGGTTTCGTTTGGATATGAGCAGGTAGAAATGTGTTCGCCGTTTGGTTATGCCCCGGGTAATTTTGCCAATCTTACCAAATACACAGGTAAGGAGTTGAAAAATATGATTAGCGATACCGGGATATCCTGTTACAGCTCACACTTTACCATGAATGAACTAAAGAATAACCTTAATGAACGCATCGCTTTTGCGCAGGATATGGGCCTTAAACACATGGTGTGTTCAGGTGGCCTGGATGGCAAAACAATCGAAGAGCTAAAGACCAAGTGTGCTGCCATGAACCTCATTGGTGAGAAGATAAAAAAAGCCGGCATGGTTGCAGGGTATCATAACCATACAGGAGAATTTGAAAATAAGAAAGACGGCAGGCCCGATTATGATATTATCATGGAGGAATTAAATCCCGAATTTGTGAAAATGCAGTTCCAGGTTGCCGCTATACAGGCAGGTGCTAAAGCTGCAGATTATTTCAGAAAATACCCTGGTCGTTTTATATCATCCCATCTTTCCGATTTTTCAAAAACGGATATACAAAAACAGGTAGTGCTCGGGCAGGAAAGCATCGTGGATTGGAAAGACTTTTTTGATGCTGCCAAAACTGGTGGTTTAAAATGGGTATTCGTCGAAATGGAGCAGGATCCCGGTACGCTTGAAGGAAGCGTGAAATACCTGAAAAATCTGTAGAGATCAAAGTTCCATTTCACTGTTATTGACCGTGTTTTTATCTATTAAATCCAAACGATTCCATGCCCAGTAATCTCAACCGCCGCAAATTCATTAGTTCGGCAGCCGCCGCCTCATTGGCTTTTACCATTGTTCCGCGTCATGTACTTGGGGGCAAAGGTTACATCCCACCCAGCGATAAACTCACCATGGCGTATATCGGTTGCGGTTCGCAGGGTATCCGCGAAATGAACGAATTGCTGAAAAACCCAAAGATTCAGATCGTATCGGTATGCGATCCCAACAAAATGAGTACCGATTATAAAGATTGGTCAGCAAACGAAATACGTGACCGCATTCGTGATTCAACCGGAGAAGCCAACTGGGGCGCAAACCTTAATGGCATTCCCGGCGGTAGGGATATTGGGCAGGAAATGGTGCAGAAATATTATGCCCGGAACAATGCAAGCGGAAAATCAAAGGGCTGTACTTCCTACGAAGATTTCAGGGAATTATTAGAAAAGGAAAAGGATTTTGATGCGGTAAAAATTATGACGCCTGATCACCTGCATGCAACCGTTTCCATAGCTGCCATGAAAAAAGGCAAGCATGTAGTAATTCATAAACCAATAGCCAACCGCATGCAAGAAGCAAGGCTTACCATGGAAACCGCCCGCCAAACCGGGGTAGGTACGCACCTGCTGGCATATAGCAAAATACAGGGTAACGATAACCTGAAAAAAATGCTGGACGAAGGGGCCATTGGTACTTTAAAAGAAATTCATAACTGGAGCAACAGGCCGGTTTGGCCGCAATGGACAAAAAATCCAACAGAGAAGGTGGCGGTGCCCGAAGGATTAAATTGGGATCTCTGGCTTGGGCCTGTTCCCGACCGGCCTTATCACCCCGATTACACACATATGGTTTTCCGTGGCTGGTACGATTTCGGCGGCGGCACCATTGCTGACATGGGGCATTATAGTTTATGGCCCTTGTTTCTCACACTCGGTATCAATACTCCGCCAATAAGCGCAGAAGCCTGTGCCACTACCAACCGTGAAATTGTAGACCATGTGAGCCGGGGTATTAAGAACGATGTTGCCTTCCCGTACAGTTCAACAGTCCGTTTTAAATTTCCCGCACAAAAAACACTTCCTGCCTTCGATTTATATTGGTACGATGGTGGTATGCGGCCCTATATTCCCGATGAACTGGAAGGAGATAATGTTTCGCTTCCTGTTGAAGGAATGATGTTCGTGGGCGACAAAGGAAAAATATTGGCGGGCTATAATTGCGAAAATCCAACGCTTATTCCTGCAAAAAAAATGAGTGATTATTTAAACGGCCGAACAATGCCTGCCGAAAATAGGCAAATGGGCGATGATGTTTGGATCGACGCCTTTCAAAACAAAATTCAATCACCAGGAAGTTTCCTGCTGGCTGGTGCCATAACTGAAACTATCTTATTGGGCGGCGTTGCCATGCGTGCAGGTAAACGCTTGATGTACGATAGCGCCAAAATGAAGATTACCAATGTTGCCGATGCGAATAAATATTTCTTCCGCGAATACCGGAAAGGCTGGGAATTATGATCCGTAATTTTTTTACCATTAAAAATTTAGGAGTAGGTAAGGAAATTCATTTTTCCCAACCATTAAAGCGTTAAGAGTAGTTAGGAAAATACAAGAACAAGCATTTTGCTTAATGTCCGTTAATTTCTTAATGGTTTATTTTTTAATGTGATGTTTCCTTAACCAGATCATATTTATAACTAACACCGACATCAAAATTACCAAGCCAAAAAATTCCCTTGTTTCTTCTATCCATGGTTTTGTTGCCTTCATGGTCTCAGCAATATTTTCGGCCTCGTGCTGACTGGCCCAGTTTAATACACCGGTTTTATCAAACAATAAATAGAGCGCATACAATGCATAAACAGCAATACCTGTTATAAACAGTGCGGGGTTGTATTTTTTCTTGATCGATTGCCCGCAGAGAAATGCCGCATATAAATAGATCGGCATCCAGATATAGGGATCGGGATCGTTGTATTGCAGGGCGGCAAACAAAACAAATATCCCGATGAAAATGATGTTGAATAATCTCATGATCAGTAATTGTTTTTCAATATTAATAACAACCCCGAAGGAAAGGACAAAGATTTAAGAGGCGACAAATTTTGTGATATGACGATCGTATAAGTGTCACCCTTACCTTTAATCCATTACCTACGTTTGTATGAACCAATTCAAAATTTTACCCGTTCTTTTTTTCGCTGTTATTTTAAGTATTTCATGTAAAGAAAAAGTGGCCGATGCACGGATTTACCAAATGGATCCTGCAAAAGCCGCAACGTTAACTAAAGCTATCGAGTCCACCGTAACACCTCAAATTGCAGAAGGACTTACACTCAAATTATGGGCCATGGATTCGCTGGTTGCCGACCCGGTTTCAATAGATATCGACGACCAGGGACGGGTGTACTTTACCCGAACTACCCGCCAAAAGTATTCAGAGTTTGACATCCGCGGTCATGAGGACTGGGAAATCCGTTCCATTAGCCTGAACGATGTGGAAGAAAAACGGGCTTTTCTGCACAAGGAACTTTCGCCGGAAAACAGCAGCAAAAACACATGGCTTAGCGATTTGAACGGCGATAGCTCTCACGATTGGCGTGACATGAAAATTCAAAAGGAACAGGTGATTCGCGTTGAGGACACTGACGGCGATGGCATTGCTGATAAAAACCAGGTGGTGGTAGACGATTTCAACGATGAAACCACCGATGCCATGGGCGGTGTACTGAAATATGGTGATGACCTGTTCGTAGCGCTTGCCCCGGATGTTTGGCGTGTTAAAGAAAACAAACTTGGTGTTGCCGAATCTAAAACTTCTATTTCTCATGGCTACGGCGTTCATATTGGCTTTAGCGGTCATGGTATGTCGGGCCTTGAAGTAGGGCCTGATGGGAAAATTTACTGGCAGATCGGTGATATCGGTTTTAACGGAACTGCACCCGATGGTAAAAAATACAATCATTCGAACAGCGGTGTAATCTGCCGCTCGAACCCTGATGGCACCGATTTCGAAGTGTTTGCTTTCGGTAACCGTAATACGCACGAATTTGTGTTTGACGAATATGGCAACATGATCAGCGAAGACAATGACGGCGATCACCCTGGTGAGCACGAGCGCATCGTATACATTGTGGACGGTGCTGATATTGGCTGGCGTTCCAACTGGCAGTATGGCAAATACCGCGACCCGGATAACAATTCCTATAAGGTTTGGATGGACGAAAAAATGGCGATTCCCCGCTGGGATGGACAGGCAGCCTATATTCTTCCAACCATTAAAAACTTTGTAAATGGTCCCACCGGCATGCTATACAATCCCGGCACCGCACTGGGCCCAGAATACAACAAAAATTTCTTCGTCGTGGAGTTTGTAGGCAATCCAACTCAATCGGGTCTGCACGCTTTCACGCTTAAGCCAAAAGGGGCTTCATTCGCCTTTGATACTTCCAAACAATTGGTAAAGGGCGTGCTGGGAACCGGTATCGATTTTGCCCCCGACGGCTCGCTGTATATGGCCGACTGGATACAGGGATGGGGAACCAAAAACTTTGGTCGCATCTGGAAACTGGATGTGGCACACCCAGATATGGCTTCGAGGAAAAACACCGAGCAGGCATTAAAAGCTGATTTCAAAACGTATAAGGAAGATGCGCTGCAGACATTACTGAAAAATGCCGATATGCGGGTAAGGCAAAAAGCACAGTTTGAACTGGCAACAAGGGGGGACAAAGGATTAGAAGTATTTAAATCAACATTGGCTAATAAAGAACACCAGCTTGCAAGGGTACATGCTATCTGGGGCATCAGCCAGTTTGCAAGAAAAGATATCAAAAACGGTGCTTTATTGGTTCCATACCTCGAAGACACCGATCCTGAAATACGGGCACAAGCTGCTAAATGGATCGGCGATGTTCGCTTTAAAGATGCGGGAGCGCAGCTAATTGCTTTGCTGAAAGATGCCTTCCCAAGAGCAAGATTTTTTGCTGCGGAAGCCCTGGGCAGAACGGAAAATGTAGCCGCCATCAACCCCATTATTGAAATGCTTGCTAACAATAATGATGAAGACAATTACCTGCGGCACGCAGGCACACTGGCATTGGCAAGAATTGGCAAGGCAGAACCTTTGATCGCACTATCCGGGAATCCTTCCCGTGCTTTAAGAATAGCTGCGGTAGTTGCATTAAGAAGAATGCAGGCTCCCGGCATCAGGGTTTTCCTGAAAGATGCAGATGAATTTGTGGTAACCGAAACAGCAAGAGCCATCAACGACGATTTATCCATTACGGATGCACTCCCCGATTTGGCAAACGCATTGAACGATCATCGCTTTAATAACGAAGCACTGGTAAGAAGAGCTATCAACGCAAACCTGCGCCTTGGAACTGACGCAGCAATGCAAAACCTGGTGAATTATATGAATTACGAAAGTGCCCCCGTTGCCATGCGTAGCGAGGCTATAGATGCATTAAGCACCTGGGCAAAACCTTCGGTACTTGACAGGGTGGATGGCAGGTTCCGCGGTGAGGTTATCCGTAAGCTGGAGCCAGTACAAAAAAACTCACAGGAATCGTTAATAAAACTGGTGACGAATAAAGATGAAGCCATCCGCGTACATGCAGCCAAGGCCCTGGGAAGATTAAACATTACTGCTGCAGCCACCACCCTGCTGGCCCAATTAAAAAAAGACCCTGCTCCTGACGCAAGGATAGAAATCATCAAAACGCTATCCAAATTGCGGGGTGCTAATATGGATGAAGCCATTAAACTGGCCCTGGCAGACAAAGAAAAGTCCGTTCGTGTGGTAGGACTTGATTTGCTAAGCGGTTTGCAGCTTTCAGAGGAACTGAAGATTTCCCTGCTGGATGATGTTATAAAAACGAGGACAACAGAGGAAAAACAGGCTGCCATTACAACGCTGGGAACCTTGCCTTTTGCAAAAACTGAAATGGTTTTCACCGGCATGCTAAACCAGATGGAGCAACACAAGCTACCGGTGGAAGTGCAATTTGAATTATCAGATGCGATTGATTCCACCCGCTCGGCAGCATTGAAACAGCGTTACCTGCGATTAAGCAAGACCTCGTCGCCCGATTCATTGAAGGCCATATATGCCGGTGCTTTGATGGGCGGTGATCCACAGAAAGGCGGCCAAATATTTTGGAATCACCCAACCGTGCAATGTATCCGCTGCCATTCTTATGATGATGCAGGCGGCACGGCGGGCCCAAGATTGAACGGCGTTGCCGGCAGGTTAACAAAAGACCAATTGCTGGAAGCGTTAATAGAACCGAGCGCAAGAATTGCCCCAGGCTTCGGCATGGTTTCACTGGAACTAAAAAACAAGCAAAAACTAAATGGAATATTACAGCTTGAAAAAGCTGATGGCTATGTTTTGAAGATCGGCGACAAGGCGGATACGCTGGTGAAAAAGACCGATGTAGCAACGCGTACAAATTATCCATCCAGCATGCCGGCGATGTATTTATCGCTTAGCAAAAAAGAGATCAGGGATGTAGTTAGCTTTCTTTCAACATTGAAAAAGGAGTAAAAATATTTACTGTTTCAGTTAACAGGGTTATGGTGAAAACTATAACCCTATTTTATTTTCTGAACCAGATCCTTTCTCTTTCTTCCCATTTTCGCTGGTCCGCCTTTTCATCCAATAGTTTGCAATGTCATCATAGATTTCTGACGGCTGCAGATCGTTTTCGCCGACACGTTTTTGAAT
>JBKJNG010000438.1:0-5842 GCA_046596065.1 Phnomibacter sp.
CCGGGAACTTTTGCCAGCACCTGGCGCATAGTGTTGGTTACAACATTACCCTGCACATTATCTAACACAATCAGGGTATTCTTTTTACCGGCATAAATACTGGTACCCACAATTTCCGGCATTTGCTGGTAATCACTTTTACTTCCCCGGCCAACAATAGTTACTTCGGAAACATATTTTGAAACAATGGTATCTTTAATCCGGAGCGAATCGATTGCTGTTGTTTGCGCCTGGGCAAAAGTTTGAACACCAACTAATAATACTATCGTTAATCCGTATTTTCTCATCTTGTTGTTTTGTGGCTGCAAACCTATCTCCACATAGCAGCAACGTATTACGGTTTAAGGAATAGCGACTAACGGAATCGGGAAAAGATAGAGGATGATTTTATTTGTTTTCGAAACTTATCCCGTATGCTTTTATTTTATAACAACTCGTTTTTTCGTTCAATGCCTATTCCTTTATAACAGCCAGTGCCATCTCTGCAATTAGCTGGTCTCCCGTCAATTTTGCTTTGATAGCTGCAACAATTCTTTCGCCAAAGGATTGGGAAAGCTGATAGCAATAAACTGTAGCAGATGCCATTCCACGGTCAACGGCAAACTGGATGAAATATGTTTGGCCGCCTGCCACATTTATGGCTACCGGCTTTGCATTTCTATTTCTATTATTCACCTGCACATTGAAAAAATGTATGCCAGGCAACACTTTAAATAAAGTATAACCTCGTTTATGTAGTTTCTCTTTTAACTCACCATCCATAATCATTTTAAAACCCTGAGCATCCTGTATTAAATCTACCAGGAGTCCTTTTGAAACAATATGTCGCGATCCCTTAAGACCAATAAAATAAACGTTGGCCGTGGTTTTATTTTCCTGCGCAAACGCATTGGTAGAAACACAATAAATGAGTGTGTAAACAAGCAGCATATTAATAGCAAAAATCTTTTTCATAACCAGTAGTTTCTATTGTTAAATTGAAACAGTAATTGGTCGTGAAAACAAGAAAAAAGATAACAGGTACTAGCTGTTGATTTAACACCTGAATAAAGTCCTGCGAAATAAAAGCAACGTGAATACCGGTATTGCATTCTGATATGGCTACAATCAAATAGTATGTCAGTTACTTCACTTGTGTCTCTGAATACAAAATCTTACACAACATTTGAAACACCTATCCAATACCTTCGCTTCAAACTTTCTCCTGCTATGCGTACATGGATTTTTACAATACTGTTATTTGTTACAGCCATTTCCGGCAGAGCGCAATCTCTGGAAACACAACTTCAAAACACCGCCAAACAAATAGCCGCTGTTGAAGATCAGAAACGCAAACTGCTGTTGCAGGCGGAAGATTTGAAACTCGCGAAAATTCAACGCGACCTGCATGCAAACGGATTGCCCGCAACAATTGCAGGTGAAACCATTGTGCAGCATGCAGCCATGTGCATGGTTTATTCCGAACCCCACGAAGTTGCCAAATGGGTTGCCCATATCATTACACCGGATGTATTAAGCGGCACTGTTTTTCGCACCAACGATTTCAGGGTGGATAGCATGATAAAAACCGGCAGCGCTGTGGAAGCGGATTATTTTTTAACTAAGCTCCGGCCGGATAGCACGCTGGAATATGATGGCTTTGGTTACGACCGCGGTCACCTGGCACCGTCAGCGGATTTCCGCTGGTCGCAAAAGGCATTATCGGAATCTTATTTTTATAGTAACATGAGTCCGCAATTGCCCGACTTTAACCGCGGCATTTGGGGCAGCCTGGAAGACCGTATACGCGGCTACCTCTACAATCATCCAACCACGCAGGTTTACGTGGTTACAGGGCCTGTTTTAAGCGCTGATTTACCAAAGATTGAGAGAGGTGTAAACAAAGTAAGTATCCCTGCACAATTCTGGAAAGTGGCTGTTGATCTTGACAATAATAAAGCCATTGGTTTTGTGCTCCCAAATAAAGGGAGTACCGAACCACTTGAAAATTTTGCAGTGCCCATAGATAAAATTGAAGCACTCACAGGCCTCGACTTGTTCGCATCGTTGCCTGATACACTCGAAAACAGGTTGGAAGCGCAATTGGAAGTAAAAGATTGGCTGCCCGAAACAACAACCGGTAATGTATCACCCATGGACCCTACTACACTGCCTAGAAACCATGTTAACACAACGCAGGCCGATGGTTTTAAAAACCAGAAATATTCGGTGTATGTATGTGGCAAAGTAGTTAGCAGCCGCTTAAGCCGTTCGGGTA
Source organism: Phnomibacter sp. (assembly GCA_046596065.1). Lineage (GTDB taxonomy): Bacteria > Bacteroidota > Bacteroidia > Chitinophagales > Chitinophagaceae > Phnomibacter. The sequence goes on from JBKJNG010000438.1 coordinate 2,258, forward strand.
ATGTGTTGCTTAATCTCGATAAACAATTTCCAAAACAAGTTTTCACCGTGTTTATTAAAAAAGAAGACATCATTAATTTCAGTTACGATCCTGTAAAAGAATTAATTGGAAAAACAATTTGTGTAAAAGGCAAAGTGATTGAACTTGGAGAGATCTCAGGCATGTATTTGGAAAACGATAAGGCAATCCAGTTTTATGCTGAAAAAGATTGACGCTAAAAATAATTTATAACCAAATTTCAGAAGGATGAATGATTGCTTACTTTTTTTGAAGATGACAATAGTTCATCCTTACTTTTATTGCAAACAAAACATTCCGAATCTCACGCACAATCAATTGTCAAATAAATATGGCTCTCCGGCATTGCTAGCAGAAATAGTTGCAAAGTGCTATTTATACCTTATAGAAACCATTGTATTTTTTTAGAAATGTAAATAACCTAATTAATATCTACAAATAATAACGTTTTAGGGAACAATAAATCCTAACCTGTTTCTACTAAGATTCATCGTGGATTTTCAGAGGCATTATTCCGCAAACCACAAATTATTCCAAAGAAATATAAACGGCTTATCCTGAACATCCCCGCAATAATAATTGCGTTGAATTGTCTTGTATTTCATTCCTCTTAACTAAGCAACACAGCGTTTGTCGCAACAAGAAATTCACCCTTTACCGCAATATCATTTAGTCAAGAATTTTAATTGACCCGCCTTTCAGGAAGGGATAGAGAATTATAATAGCCAACAGGACTTTAGCCGATTATAATTGTTTGGCTAAAACCCAATAAAGCGGATAAGCCATTTCAATCACCGCCCTAAAGAACGGTCAATTGAATAGATCAGCTTAAACTAAATGATATTGCCTTTTACAAGCAGGTATTTTTTTAAACCAAATATTTTTAAAGCAATACAACTACTGCAAATTGATATACCTGTCAATATCAATTGCAGCGCATTTAGTAAGATGTTTACCCGCAAACAGCCACTACTATTTTTCGGCCGCACCAGTACCGGGTATGATGCTTAGCTTATTTGCATTTAACAAACCAAAAACAAACTGTTTGTAATTTATTAACAGCAACAAAATAAAATGCAAAACTATTGTTCTTACAAGCTAAAAATTGTATGTAAACCGTATGTATATCGTCAAATAGTTATTGACTAAAAAAACAAAGGAAAAAATATGAAACAGAAATTGTTAGCGGGCGTTTCCCTGCTGGTTATACTTGCGGTAGGATGCCGGAAAGAGCCAGTGAATAATTTAACAACAGAGGAGTCGCGGATCTACATTACCAACCACGATTCTACAGTAAACTTTTCGGGCTATGCAACTTTCAGCATGGCAGATTCTGTTGCAGTGGTAGACGGTAGTCAAGTAACGGGACAATTCAATACAACGGACCAGGCCTTTGTCGCTGCTATAAAAAATAAAATGCAGCAACTTGGCTATACCGAAGTAACAAAATCGGAGCATCCCGATTTGGGGATTAGTGTAAGCCGCATTGTAAACACCAGTACGGGTATTATTAACTACAATGATTACTGGAATGATTACGGCAGCTACTACGATCCGTTCTACTGGGGCTATGGTGGTTATGGTTATGGAACCCCTGGATGGGGAATTGCCACTTACCAGGTTAAAGAAGGTTTATTATCCATTGACATGGTCGATCTTAAAAATGCAGGAACCAATAACCAGATCAGGGTTATATGGAATGGTATGATACGTGGCTCTGGTATTTTTGATGCTGCTACTGCCGCCAGCCAGGTAAATGCTATGTTCGATCAGTCAGCTTATTTATCAAACAACTAAAAAGAAAAAACTTGTATGAATAATTTAAAAAAATGGTTGTTGCTTTTAGTAATAACTGCTGCTGCAACTTCAATAGCAAATGCACAAACATTGGAGCACGCGCCAACTTACAGTTCCCCTACCAGGACTGGCAAAGTAAAAATAAACTTGCTTTATAATTATAGTTTACCGTTGGGAACGTTTAAAAACGACCTGATTAAGAATAATTCACCGCGTGGTTTTTCTGCTGATGTTTTGTATTGGTTTAAACCACAATGGGGCGTTGGCGGATCATTTGGTTTCCAGGATTATTACCAGAAAACACCAAGATCTGTGTACAAACTTTCCGATGGTTCGGATATCTCTGCCGTGCTTACACATTCCGTACAAACAATACCCATTGTAGCAAAAGCCATGTACATGCCAATGGCCGAAAAAGCCAGCATTATTCAACCTTACTTATCGGCGGGTGCGGGAGTTAACCTTGTAAATTTTTCCGAATATCTAGGAGAGTTTAGCAGTGCCAGTAAAACAAATGCAAAGTTCACTGCACAGGCAGGTGCAGGCGTAAAAATTCCATTGGGCAAAAATGATAAGGCGGGCTTTTTGCTTGGCGCTACCTACAATTATACACCGTACAACCAGTACGATATAAAAAACATCAGTGCCGTGAACTTACAGGCTGGTTTACAGTTTAAATTAAAATAGAAGTGAAAGTGTGCGTGGTTTTGAAGTGTGATGAAAAGCCTCCGGCGATGCCGGGGGCTTCTTTTTAGAAAGCTGTTGAATCCGTAGCCATGGGTGATGAGTTATGAGCTTTGGGTAATACATATCAACTGATGTAGCATTTGAGTATTTGCATTTTCAATCATCCATTAGCAATTATTCATTATCAATTAAAGAATATTTTTTCTTACTAAGCTGTTTTTGCTTATGTATCTTTTACATTGTGCGTGGAAAAAAAGACATCATTTACGCTGTCATTCAACACATTTAAATACTGTACTCTTAACTGATATGACTACACTTTAATTCACTACTTATATCACAGTTAGATAATTGAAAGAAATAAGTGTAATATTTACAATTATTTCTTTCAATTATTTTGAAAAACGGTGCCATATGAAAATGATCAAACACATACTCGATCACCAGTTAATTGCCATCATACGGGGCGCCGCGTTAGCCGATATTTTACAAATTGCCCATGCATTGTATGAAGGCGGAATTAAAACCATTGAAGTAACCCTTAACTCACCCGATGCATTAGCCGCAATTAATAAACTTTCCGGTGAAATGAAGGGGCGCATGGAAGTCGGTGCTGGTACAGTACTCGATGCAGCAGATGCAAAAAAAGCTATTGATGCAGGTGCCGGGTTTATCATTTCTCCTATAACCGATCCGGCGACAATCAGATTTACCACAGATGCAGGTATAGTAAGTATTCCGGGTGCATATACGCCCACCGAAATATACAATGCATATACTGCCGGCGGCGATATCATTAAAGTATTTCCAGCCTCTGCAGGACCATCTTACATAAAAGAAATACGTGCGCCGTTACCGCATATTCCTCTGATGCCAACAGGTGGCGTAAACCTCGAAAATATACAGGCTTTTAAACAGGCCGGCAGTGTAGCTTTTGGCCTGGGCAAAGCGCTGGTGGATACCACACAAAAAGTAACGGATGAATACCTGCAGCAGCTCATTAAAAAATCCGGCGATTTCGTTCGTGCTGTACAGCAATAAAAGTTTCGTTTATGAAGATTAAAAGCTCATAGCTTTTAATCT